>CALMDI010000228.1 GCA_937864975.1 uncultured Chloroflexota bacterium
ACCGAAGTTCCCGCCTTTGGCGGGAACCCCGCGCAAGCGAGACGGGGTGGGGTTGCCCGACTAGCAATCACGGTAATGTTACGTTTTCTAACAAAGTCTGATCGGGGTTTTACCGCAATCAGTAGAAATTAAGGGGAAATTAAAGGTTTGTGCGTCGGTAGTAATCAACGCGATAGACCCGATCAAATGTGTCGCGGTTCTCCAACGTCACCGAGTCCGAGCGCGTAAAGGTCGCTTCGAGGCGGTCGCGAAACGCCTGCGCGTGTGGCGGTTCCAGATCGCTGGTAATCCAGAAAACCTGTTCGGCATCCGCGATCAGCGCGTCAAACGCCGCCAGCGCATCCGGCGACGCCTCACGCACGATATGGAGCGGCGGCTCCGGCAGATTCACGCGCGCCTCGCCCAGCGTCAGATACATCATTTCATTCTGGGTCAGCTCGCCCGGCAGCCTGTCCATCAGATAATACGCAAAGGCGAAGTAGGCTCCGGTGCCGTTATCGACGCTGAGAATGATCGGGCTGCGCGCTTCGTAGCGCGGTTCGACAAACGCGGCGACTTCGCGGTATGGCTCGTACTCCTCGTAGACGACGAACTCGGTCAGCGCCGGAAGCAGGATGAGCGCCAGCGCGAGAACTCGCCCCTGCCACGGCAGCAGGCGAACGCCAACCGCTGCCACGACCGCCAGCGGCGGCACGATCAGCAGCAGATTGCGCTGCGTCAGCACGTCCACCCAGCGGTTCGTGACGACTGCGCCGCCAAGAACCGCCACCGCGATCACGACGAAATACCACACGCGCCACGCCAAGCCGAAGCGGAACGGCTGCCCTGCTGGCTCGTCCGGTCGCCAGGAAGTGACCAGAGCGGTCACCAGCGCCGCACCTTGCAGGAAGTTGCCAAGCGCCAGCGGGCGAAATTGAAGCAGCGTGTAGAGCGTGACCGGCAGGCGCGCGTCCAGCACGATGCCGTAGTCAATACCGCCGGACTTGGTGACAAGAAAGCTGTGCAGAAATGACGGCAGCCACGCGGCAAACGACAGCGCCGCCAGCGCAAACATGCCCAGCGTGCGCGCGTAGAAAGCGAGATTCCAGCGCACGAGAACGGCGAGCGCCACAAGCTGCGCCAGAAAAATGTAGAGCGCGAAGTAGTGCGTGTAGAGCGCCGCCGCGCCGACGAGGACGTAAATCAGCGCGAGGCGAAAGGATGGGCGGCGCAGCCAGCGTAAATAAATCAGGTGCAGAGCGTTCGTCCACAGAATCAGGGCGGCGTAAGGGCGCAGCTCGTGACTGTAAAAGAGGAACAGCGCGTGCGTGCCAAGCAGGAACACCGCGATCAACGCCACCTGCGCGTCAAACAGATCGCGCACGATGCGAAACAGAAGCGCCAGCGACACCGCAGTGAGCAGCGTCGACAGGAAGCGCGTCACCGCTTCGTCGGGACCGAACGCTCCGACCCACGTCGTCGCCAGGATGCGCCAGAAAGGGGGGTGGATGTCCACGCTCATCCAGCGGATGACTTCCGGCACCGAGAGCGTCATGCCCGCGTGAACCGTGCGGATTTCGTCGTCGCGGTAGTTTAGCCGGGAGAAGTGATACGACTGGAGCGCGACCACGCCGAGGATGACGAGCGCAAGCCCCAGGTAGACGATCAGCGTCCGAGGCGAGCCAGGCGGTTTAACGCTGGCAGAAATCGTACTCGTGGTTTCGCGCATTCTCCCCATGCTTTCGCGCCGCCGAAGCGCGCTAACACTACCACCGACCCCAGGCGCAAACAAGCTTCAGAAATTTGCAGCCTTCCTTATATATGCACCGATTTATGCAGAAATTTCCGCGTATCGAAAACCCGCCACTCCCCTGCCTCTGGCACCTCGCTTCGTTTGCCGCTACTATAGGGACTCACGGGCAGGCTGACGAGCGCCGCCATGAATTCGCGAGCATAAGGTTTTTCGATGACCAACGAGCTTCAACTTTCCATCGTCGTCCCTGTCTATAATGAAGAGGACAATATCGAGCCGCTGTACAAGGAACTGGGCGGCGAGCTTGATAAGATGGGCTATAACTATGAAGTCATCGTCATCGACGATGGAAGTCGCGATGGAAGCTACGCCCGCCTCAAAGCCGTCCACGAGCGCGACCCGCGCTGGCAGATCATCCGTTTTCGCCGCAACTTCGGGCAGACGTCGGCAATGTCCGCCGGGTTTGCGGCGGCGCGCGCGCCGGTCGTCGTCACCATCGACGCCGATTTGCAGAATGACCCGGCAGACATTCCCAAGCTGCTGGCGAAGATGAACGAAGGCTACGACATCGTGAGCGGCTGGCGCATGAACCGCAAAGAGCCGTTCATTCAGCGCCGCCTGCCGTCGATCATGGCAAACCGGCTGATCTCGCGCACGACCGGCGTTCAACTGCACGATTACGGCTGCACGCTCAAGGTCTACCCGGCGGAGGTCGTCAAGAATGTGCGGCTGTACGGCGAGCTTCACCGGTTTATCCCCGCTCTCGCGAGTGAGATCGGCGTGACGGTCGCCGAGGTGCCGGTCAAGGATCGCGCGCGGCGCTTCGGCAAAAGCAAATACGGCATTGGGCGCACCTTTCGCGTCATTCTCGATCTGGTCACCGTCAACTTCCTGCTGAGCTACGCGCGCAAGCCCCTTCAGGTCTTCGGCGGCTTCGGACTGCTGATGGGCGGACTCGGCGGGCTGATTCTGCTCTACCTGGCGTACGTGCGTATTATCCTCGCGCAGGACATTGGCGAGCGTCCGCTGCTCCTGCTGGCAATCCTTCTCGTCATCCTCGGCGTGCAGATGATCAGCATCGGTCTGGTTGCCGAGATGGTCACACGCACCTACCACGAGTCGCAGCAGAAAACGACCTACGTGATTCGCGAATGGCTGCGCGACGGCGCGCCTGTTCCCACGGGCAACGCGGCGAATGGCAAGGTCTCGGAAGTTGTCCCCACCGAAACGCCCACAAGCATTTCCTAGCACCAAATCCCATCCAACCTCAATGACTTTTGAGGGGCACGAGTCTATCGTGTTCCGTGTATACCAACGTAGGCGTTGCTTTCGCTTAACGATGCCCGTTTAACCCCTATCCCCCCGCCCTCGCGCGGGGTTCCCGCCTTTGGCGGGAACTTCGTCTGTGCCGTAGGCACAGACCCCCTGAGCGCCCGTAAACGGAGAAAGGGAGCTTTTCCATTAATCTCTGAAGGGAGCAACCCATCTCCAAGCTACCGTGTCGAGAGGACATGCTCAAAGTCCCTCTCCGTGTACGGGGAGGGATTTAGGGAGGGGTTTACGACAGGCTTAATTTGGTCCCTGTGACGTCATTGCCTGCGATGCCTCTCTTGTAAAAGCCGCTCGATTTGCCATACTCTAAAGGAACAGATCACGATAGGAACGCACGATGCGGGAAACCACCGAAATCGCTACCGACCTGACGAGCGCGCTCAGCGCCGATATCAAATTTCTCGGCAATCTGCTGGGCAAGGTGATCCGCGAGCAGCACGGCACTAGCGCCTTCGATCTGGTCGAATACGTGCGCGCCAACGCCAAAGCGCGGCGTAAAGGCGATGCATTTGCGACGGCAACCCTCGCGTCCGCCATTGAAAACCTCGACCTCGAACACAAGCGCATCCTCATCAAAGCCTTCAGCAACTATTTTCAGTTGATCAACATCGCGGAAGACGAGCAGCGTATCCGTGTCTTGCGCCAGCGCGAGACGCAGGGACGCGCGGACGAGTCGATTGAAGAAGCCATTTATGCCATGTCGCAGTCTGGCGTGCCGGTGGAGCAAATGCGCGCGCTGCTGGATCGACTCTGCGCGCGGCTGGTGCTGACAGCACATCCTTCCGAAGCCAAGCGCAAGGAAGTGCTCATCAAACTCCGCAGCATCGCCAAACGCATGGACGATAAGGAAGGGCACGCGCTCATCCCACGCGAGCAGCGCGCGCTCGAAAAGGCGGTGACCGAGGAAATTGAGGAGTTGTGGCAGACGCGCCCGACACGCGCGACCGGCGCAACCGTCGCGGATGAAGTGGACTTTGGCGTTTATTTTCTAACGTCCGCCGTGATGGATATCGTCGGCTCTTGAGGCCAGGCCTCTCGCCCTAACGCTTACTTTTCGTGAATCGCAAGGGTGGTACACTGCCGCGATGAGCATGATTGCGGCAGAAGCCCCCGAGCGGCCCTCGACCGAGGCGAAGCGAGCCTTGCTCGCGCGGCTTTCGGCACGTTTCGGCAATCGCTTCTCGACCGGGACTGCGCTCCGCGAGCAGCATGCCAACACGCTCACCTGGATCGCCTGCCAGCCGCCCGACGCCGTGGTCTTCGCCGAGACGACGCAGGAGGTGGTCGAATTGGTGAGGCTTTGCGCCTAGGCGCGCGTGCCGATCATTCCCTTCGGCACCGGCACCTCGCTCGAAGGCCAGGTCAACGCGCCCTTCGGCGGGATTTCGCTCGACCTCTCTCATATGAACCGCATCCTCACCGTGCACGCGGAGGATTTCGACTGCGTGGTCGAGCCCGGCGTCACGCGCAAAGCCCTCAACGAACATTTGCGAGAGGAAGGTCTCTTTTTCTCCATCGATCCCGGCGCCGATGCGAGCCTTGGCGGCATGGCGGCGACCAGGGCATCGGGCACCAATGCGGTACGTTACGGCACCATGCGCGACAACGTGCTGAACCTGACCGCAGTCATGGCCGACGGCACGCTGCTCAAGACCGGCAATCGCGCGCGGAAATCCGCGAGCGGATACGACCTCACCCGTCTCCTCGTCGGCTCGGAAGGAACGCTCGGCATCATCACCGAGCTGACTCTCAAGCTGCACGGCATCCCCGAGACGATCCTCTCCGCCGTCTGTCCCTTCGCCACCATCGAGGGCGTCTGCAACGCCACCATCGCCGCAATGCAGATTGGGCTTCCGCTCGCCCGCATCGAGCTTGCCGACGCGGTGCAGATCAGGGCGTGCAACGCTTATTCGCATCTCGCGATCGCCGAGGCGCCGACGCTTTTTCTCGAATTCCACGGCACGGCGTCAAGCACCCGCGAGCAGGTCGAGGCCTTCGCCGAGATTGCGCGAAACGAAGGTGGAGGGGAGTTCCGCTGGGCTGAACGCCCCGAGGAGCGCACCAAGCTCTGGCAGGCGCGCCACGACGTCTACTGGGCGGTGATGGGGCTGCGGCCGGGGGTGTACATCACGATGCAGGATCTGCTGTACGGCCTGATGTTGCCGAGCGGCAACGACGCCGCGCTGGAGATCGCGAAGAACGTCGATGGCAGCGTCGAGGCGTTCGTCGCGCGGATGAACGAGAAGGCGGAGCAACTCGGCCTGCGCGACACGCACTTCACCAATCCGCACGGGCTCGACTCGCGCAGGCACTACTCATCCGCGTACGACCTGGCGATGCTCGGCCGCTACGCGATGGGCAACGAGGCGTTCCGCGCGATCGCCGCGACGCAGTACTACCACCTGGCGCCGCCGTCCGACTACACGCTGCACAACGGGAACTCGCTGCTCGCTTCGTACGCGGGCGCGGAAGGGATCAAGATCGGCTGGACGGATGAGGCGGGGTGGACGTTCGTGGCATCAGCCGTGCGCGAAGGGCGGCGCGTGATCGTCGCCGTACTGAACAGCGACGATCGCGATGGCGACGCGGCGGCGCTACTCGACTGGGCGTACGCCTCGCACGACTGGGCGGTGATCAGTCCGCAGACGGCGCGCACGCTTCAGCTGGCGCGGCGAATCGGCGAGACAACGCCGCTGGAGCGATACCTGCGGGTGTGCGGCTGACGGGCGACGGCGCCCGCTCCGTCGCAGGCGCCGAGGCCTCGGCGAGGCAGCCGCGTACGGTCTCGATCAGTTCGTCGGGCGTGAAGGGCTTCAGCAGCAGGCCGCAGTTGTGTTCCCGCAGGAATTCGATGCGCCGCGCGACCTCGCGGCGTGCGCCACTGGACACGACGAGCGGCAGGCGCGCCGTAGCCGGGTGCGCGCGCAGGCGCTCGACGAGGCCGAAGCCGGCGGCGTTGTCGTACATGAAGACGTCGATGAGGGCGAGGTCGCAGCGCTCCGCCGCAACGACGCTGACGGCGTCATCGAGATCCAGCGTCGTGACCGGGCAGACGGCGATGTTCTCCTCGCGCAGCACACGCTCGACGAGCTGAACGCCCTCGACCGCGCCAGCTTCGCCCCCGTGCTGCGCTCGGCGTCGGCCGAGAGCACGCATCCGGCGCAGTACTCGGAGTGCTTCGGCAACCGCAGCTTCTACCAGGACGGGTGGAAGCTGGTCTCCCTCCACGCCCCGGGCGCGCCGTACGACGACGAGGAGTGGGAGCTCTACGACCTCACCACCGACCCGACCGAGACGGTCGACCTGGCCGACCTCGAGCCGGACAAGGTCAAGGAGCTGTCGGCGGCGTGGGAGCAGGCGGCCTGGGACAACCAGGTGTTCCCGCTTGACGACGGCAACGGGCTGCTCATGCTGCAGCGCCGGCCCGAGGAGGCCGCCCTCCGCCAGCCGGTGACGCTGCTGGCCGGCACTCCGTCGCTGGAGCGCTACCGGTCGGCCCAGCTGGTGACGTTCCGCTCGTTCGACGTCGAGATCCGGCTGGACCACACGGCCGGCGCCGAGGGCACGCACCGCCGCGGCCAGCACCGGCACGCTGGTCGATAGGCCATTCGCCAGGTTCTCGAGCGCCTGGGGCGATAGCGAGCCGCCGCCGGCCAATTGTGTGACAATCGCGCGTCGCGTCGCGGCGCTTGGATGCACCAACGGCACTACCAGCCCGCCGGAAATCCGGCTGCGCAGGCCGGCCGCCAGGGACCGCCAGTGCGTCGGCAGCGTGCGAGCGGTCAGCACGACGCCGGCGCCGCGATCGGCGAGCACGTCGAGCGTGTGGATCAGCTCCTGCTGCGCACCCCGTT
>CALMDI010000229.1 GCA_937864975.1 uncultured Chloroflexota bacterium
GCTGGACGATTACGAGTTCTCAGGCTGCAATGCGCTGATGGACTTGTCGCCCGCCAGCCCCGACGACGATGACAACAAGGAATGCAATCAGATGACGGATCGGCATCCCGACTATCGGGAAAATCGGGAAGTCTGTCTGAGCGGTAACGAATTATGCACGACGGGATCGATTACCTATCTGGGAACGACCGAGTATTTGCGCTTCTGCGAACCGGTCGTGGACGATCCATCGGAGTGCCCGGAAGGTTCCGTGGCTGTACCCATCGGCGTATGGCAGGGATTTGAGGATGAAGAAGGGTATTTCTGCTCCTTCGCCTAACTGGGGCAGATTTGCTGCGTAACGAATTGAGGCAAACAAAACGAGGGTGGCTACCACCACCCACGTATTGTTGATGTCGTTCACCGGGGATGCGGTGGCAAGTCCGGTCTGTTTATTCCGGCAGAATGTAGTCGATTTGCGCCGGGACGGGCGTGAGAATGTAGACCTCGACGTAGCGCGCCCACTGCCGAAAATCCGCGTCGCTGTAACCGAGGTCAATCCACATCGGGGAATTCCGCCGCCCGCCCGTATCCGCCGCGAGACCGACGCCATAGCCCGGCACAAACACTTCCGTGCCGAGCGGGATGACGGTGCGGTCGATGGCGACGATGCCCTTGACGAGACGGCGACCGGTGGCGGTAACGTCGTCGCCGCCGAGCGCCGCCGGGTGATAGCTGGTGGCGTAAAGCCGCATCACGCGCCAGTACTCGCGCGGTCCGTCGGGCGTGTCGACGGTGCGGACGACGACGTTCGTCCCGTAAGCGATCACCTGATTGACCGCCGGGGCGACGACGACCGTTTCATCGACCTCGCGCCCGACCTCGCTGCCGTTTTCATAGCGGACGCGGACGCGCGTTTGCTGCACGCCTTCCTGCCCGACCTGGGTCACCGCGCGCTGGTCTAGCTCGCGCCCGGCATCCGCCTGATAGACGGTCTCATACGGCAGCGTGGCTTCTTCGAGGATCGTTTCTTCGCGGACGCGAATGACGCGAATGTGCATACCGGGGCGCAGGCGCGCGTCTTCGCCGGGAATGACGTAATCCAGTCCGACGAGCGCGACGCCCGCGTCGGCGAGGGCTTCGACCACGGTTTCGCCGCGCGTGCGGGTCTCGATAGTTTTGCCGTCGACGATGATCGATACAGGTAGCGAGCGATGAATGGTCACTTCCATGCCGTCTTCGAGCCGTGTTTGCAGGTCAGGCGAGACGGCGTCGGCAAGGTAGAGGGGGATGTTGGCGTCGAAAAGGGCATCGCCGACGGTGTCGCCGGTGGTCTGCACCGAGGTTTGCTCGCCGCCGTCGTCCAGCTTCATTTCGACGGCGCGGCGCAGCGTGATATGCGAGGCGGGGACGGGCCAGACGGCGAGATCCTCGACGCGGGTGCGGGTGCCGTCGATCAGAATGCGATCCAGAGCGCCCGGTTCGAGTCCAAGATTGGCGAGGATGTGCGCCGGGTTGGTGAGCGGCGTCCAAAACACGCGAGTCTCGCCATCGACGGTCAGCGTTACGGGGCGCGCTTTGTCGACGCGCACGACCAGATCGGGCGTGATGTCGGTTTCCGGCGGGGGCGAGGCGATGTCATACGCGCCAAGCTCGATGCCAAGCTCATCGAGCATTTCCCCGACGGTGGCGGAGCGGGTGTGCGTCTGGATGGCGTCCGAGTCGACAATGACGGTCACGGGTACCATTTTCCCGCGGATGAGCAGGACGGCGACCATGCCGACGACGACGCCGAGCGCCCCCAGGCTGAGCAGAATCATGAGGGGCGCGACGGCGCTCAGACGCGAGCGGGATGGCGGAGGCTCTGACGGCGACTCCAGCAGTTTTGGTTTACGGGGGCGTGTGATGGCAGAGGACTGCCAGAGAAAATCGTCCGGCTCGGGGTCAAAGGACATGCGTCTTTACCTAAAAAATACGGGTTGTTGCCACTCTGCATAAGTCAGGCACCCCTGCGGCACCCAGGGAGTACTCCTTAGTGCTGCTCCCTTCCGGTCCTGACACGGTTCGGAGGCCCTGCCGCGCAGGACCCAACTTATGCAAACTGACAACAACCCGGCAACGACGGGCGATGGACCATCGCAGGCTGTAATCGGGCTTCATTGTAGGGTTGAGCGGGGCGAATGTCAATTGGGGGTTTGGGCGGTTAAACGGCGAAGAACCCGGCTGCCGCCTGCCAGATGGCTTCGGTGTATTCGAGCAACTGGTGGTCGCCGTCAACGAGTTTGAGTGTAACGTTGGGGCGGGTTTCGGCGTAGCGGCGGCTGATGGCGGGGTCAATCACGTCGTCGCGCAGGCCATGAAAGATGAGTGTGGGAACGTGGGCCGGGATTTTGAGCGCGTCATACTGCTCAAGCTCCTCGAAGAAGCCGTAGTGAACGCGGCC
>CALMDI010000230.1 GCA_937864975.1 uncultured Chloroflexota bacterium
CAATACCCGGTCGTCGGGCGTCTGCTGGCGGGGCGCTCGCTGGACATCGTCGGGCACAACGGCTATGACATGACGCGCACCTGCTTCACCGATTTCCGCGAGACGCTGGATATGTGGATACAGGTGCAGTGGAACGAGCGGCGCGGCTGGATCGCGCGCTGCACCGTGAGCGTCTGGGGCGACGTGAGCCGCCTGCTCGAGCAGCCCGCGCCGTAAGCCCCTACGTTCAGGCGGGAGAGAAATCACGTGCGACGCTGGCGGAAAGTCGTGACCGTCGGGCTGTATCAGGTCGAGCGGCAGATGGACACCTTTAAATTCCGCCTGCGGAAGCGGTTTGGGCGCTTGAACGCGGTGACCATCCTCGCCTACCGGGGTCATGGCACGCCGGAGATGATCTACCTCAAGGGGCGCGTCATCGAGCAGAAGTGGGTCGCGACCGTCCACACGGACAGCGCGTGGCGCAATCTGCTCAACACCTACCGCCGTTTCGCCAGCGACGAGATCGGCGGCGCGCGCGTGCGAGCGACCTTTGGGGGCGTCGCGCGCGAGACGGTGAGCGACCGAGGCGGCTACTTCGAGTTCGCGCTCCCGCCCGACCCGGCGCTGCTCTCGCCGAAGCGGGTCTGGTACGACGTCACGCTTGAGCTTGTCGAATATCCGGGTCCGCGGCAGGCGGATACCCGCGTGATCGCTCCGGTCATCGTGCCGCCGCCCGACGCCGAGTTCGGCGTCATCAGCGACCTGGACGATACGGTGATTCAATCCGACGTCGTTCACCTGCTTAAGCTCGCGCGCAACACGTTTCTCAAAAATTCGCACACGCGGCTGCCGTTCGAGGGTGTCGCCGCCTTTTATCACGCGCTTCAAGCGGGCACGCGCGGGTCGCATAATCCGATTTATTATGTCTCCAGCAGCCCGTGGAATTTATATGATCTGATCGTGGATTTCTTCGACGTGCGCGGAATTCCGCCCGGTCCGCTGTTCATGGCAGATCTTGGTATCACGGCGGAACAACTGCTCAAGCCCGACCGCCGCAAGCACAAGCTGACGCAAATTCGGATGCTGCTGGCAACGCACCCGACCCTGCCGTTTATTCTCATCGGGGACAGCGGGGAAGTCGATCCCGACGTGTATCTTCAGACGGTCGAGGATTATCCGGGGCGGATCAAAGCCATCTACATTCGCGACGTCAACCCGGAGCTTGACGCTCAGGTCATCGCGTCGATTGCCGAGCGCGTCCGGCTGGCAGGCTCGGAAATGCTGCTGGTGAAGGATACGGTCGGGGCGGCGGTACACGCGGCGGCAAAGGGCTTCATTCTGCCGGAAGCGCTCCCCATCATTCGGCAGGAACGCAACGTGGATAAGAAAGCGGCAAACTACGTCGAGGACGCTGCCGATGATCCACCGCGTGACGAAACCACCGAAAGCTAAGTTCGCTCGACGCAGTCGCTATTCCATTAACGCTTTTCCACAAACGCCCGAATGCGCGCCTCTGCTTCATTCACCGTCACACCGTCGCGCTGCCAATCCCATCCCGTGGGCGCACCCGAAGCGACACCGCCCGCGGGCAGCGCTGAGGGCTTCCAGATTGCCAGCGAGTCTGGCGTAAACGGCGCATAGCGTACCG
>CALMDI010000231.1 GCA_937864975.1 uncultured Chloroflexota bacterium
CTGCGCCAGCCGGCGGATACGCTAGGAGATCGCCGTCGCCAGATGATCGCGAATCAGGCGATCCGCCTGACGCCGCGCCTGGCGATCCAGATAGCCTTGAAAGCCCGGCAGGCGAGCGACCATGCGCTCCAGCGAGCCGCGGCTGTTACGAATCTGACTGTAAAGATCGGATGCCATCGTTCACCCTCCATTGCTCGCGCCCAGTCTACGCGAGACCGAGCGGGCGTGTCCCCCAATCGTTGGGAGCCTATCAGGACAGGAAATATTCTGTACCGCAGAAGCGGCAGGCGACAATCCCCTTGCCCGCCAGCGTGATCTCGCCGCCGCAGTTCTTGCATTTCGTGAGTTCACGCAGGCTGCTCGCCTCGGCGGAATAGAGAATGCCGCCTTCATTCCAGTTGATGTACCCGCTGAAGACCTGCAAGCCGACGAGGCTGTGTACCATATTCTTCACCTGTGCGACCGGAACGCCCATTTCCAGCGCCATGTCGTCCACGCTCACCTGACCGCGGCTGCGTAAAATGTCGAGCAGTTGGCGCTGTTTCTGCATCTCGCCTGCTTCTTTCGCCTGCGCGCCGCCCTGCACGATCATATAGATGCCGAAGCCGACCAGCAGAGCGACCGGAACGAAGGCGACCCCCGCCGTGGTCGCCGCGCCGCCGCCGCTGAGCGTACCCGCCGAAACCTGGCTGGCAATCCACAGCGCGGCAATAACCGCGACCCCGATTCCCGCGACCAGAAGCAATATCCCCACCAGACGACTGCTGTTCATCTGCCCACCTTGCCCTCTATATCAGCCGAAGCCGCTGCTTCCGCCGCCGCTGCTGCCACCGCCACTAAACCCGCCGCCACTGAACGATCTACCGCCTCCACCCCAGCTTCCGCTAGAGCCGCTGGACGCGGCTTGCGGGCGGCTGGTCATCGCGCTGGTGGCGGACGCCATCATCGTCGCCAAGCCGGTCGACAGGTTTTCCATGCTCATCGCCATGTTCTGCGACATTGTCTCCATTGAAAAGCCGCCATCGCCCGCGCGCGCCAGCTCGCCGAGACCGCCCTGACCGCCAAACTGCCCGGCGCTGCTGCGACCAATCGGCGTGCCGGGAATGTAACCACGTCCGTAGGGACCGCCCATGTAGGTCGGGAAATACCACGGCGGAATGAGCACGTCGCCGACGCGGCTGAATTTCCGCATCCACGCGCGATCCAAGCCGAGGGCGACCGCATACGGCAGATAGTCGCTGAAGCGAACGGAGGCGTCCTTCACGTCCTGATACTTTTCGAGATTACGCAGGTACTCCTCAAACGCGCGCCACTTCGCCGCTTCTTCCGCGCCCTTGCGCGTTTTCGCGGGCATCGCCTGTGCCATGACGAGCGCCGCCGCGCCAGTCGCGCCAATCGCCAGCGGGATACACAGCAGCATCGGACTGATCTCGTCCGCGAGAGGCAAGCCGATGAACATACTGACGCCGACCAGAACCAGCAGAATCACGCCGAGCGCCGACCACCGGCTGCGCGTGCTGCTCGGCTTCTCGGTGAACAAGCCTTCCGCGATCAGCTCGTCGTACAAATCCGCCTGCACCTGTGGGATGACGGAATAGAACTTGTTCTTGAGCGAGTCCAGCGTGCGTTCCATCTGATTACCGCTGAAGACATTTTCCAGAACGCGCTGCTCAAACGGGCGCAGGTCGTCCCAGCCCTTGTCCGTTCGCTTGAAGGTGAACTCGCTCGAACGCCCGATGCCAAAAATGCCCTCGTTCTGCGTTTCCTCGATGACGAGATAGCCTCGGTCGCCCAGGTCGATTAAGGTGGACATCACGTCGCGCAGGTCGGCGCGCTCGTCCAGCAGCGACCCGACGACCGCCGGACGCAAATTCGACGGCGGCTCAGTCAGGAATTCTGGCACCGGTCCCACCTGCGGGTCGCGCCCCTTGCGCTGCCAGCGGGCGTAAATGAGCAGAGGTCCGCCGAGACCGATCAGGAGCGTGCCGACGATAATCGCGATATTGATGATCGGCTGGACGGTCTCCTCAAATGTGCGCCGCTGGTCGAAATCGCGCTGCCAGCCCGCGGGACGCGCGTCCGGGTGATGCGGATATTGAACGCGCACTTCCAGCCATTCGGAGCCGGTGATCTGCCGCGTTGTTTCAAACGTGACGCGGCTGCCCTCGACGGTCACGGTCGTCGGCACGCCGTAGCTGACCACCGGATCGACGCCTTCCCGCGGACCATACCCTTGCGGCAGTTCGACGGTGACGGTGCTGCTGCCGATGGGAAACCCGAAATGTTCGGGGGGAACTGCCGACCACCACAACTGGTCGCCGCCCTCGTAAGCCCTCAGCGCGCCGAGGACGCTGTATTCGATGCGAATGTCGAGGGACTCGTTCGTGACCGGGCTGAAAAAGTAGTAGGTAATCGACAGGTCATCCGACGACCGCGACACGCAGAACGTGCCGCGCTGCTGACGACAGCCCTGCTGAAGCGCCTGCCCGCCTTCATACACCTGCACATTGTCAATCGCTTCGAGATTTTCGAGCGGGATCACACGGGAGCCGAAACTGAATGTGCCGGTGAATTCCAGGTCGTAAATCTCAGCA
>CALMDI010000232.1 GCA_937864975.1 uncultured Chloroflexota bacterium
CCAGGGGGACATGGGGGGGCCGGGGATGGGCGGCGAGCGCGCGTCAATGGTGGTGTACACGTCCGCGCAGGGGCATAGCTGCCTTCAAAAAGCGGTCGAAGTGCTCGGCATCGGCAGCGACAATCTGCGCCGGATTCCGGTGGACGGCGATTATCGGATGGAAATTAACGCGCTGCGGTCGCAGATCGCGGCGGATCGCGCGGCGGGGCTGAATCCCGCCTGCGTCGCGGCGAGCGCGGGCACGGTGAACACCGGAGCCATTGACCCGCTCGACGCCATCGCGGATGCCTGCGCCGAGGAAAACCTCTGGTTTCACGTCGATGGAGCGTATGGCGGCTTGGGGATTTTGTCCGCGCAAAGCGGCGCCCTGTTTCAGGGCATCGAGCGCGCCGACAGCCTGGCGGTTGACCCGCATAAGTGGCTGTACGTGCCGGTGGAATGTGGCTGCGTGCTGGTGCGCGACGCGCAGGCGATGCGGGATACGTTCAGCCTCGTGCCGCCCTACCTGCGCGACCCCAACAGCCTGCCGTGGTTCTCCGAGTTTGGCATCCAGCAGACGCGCGGCTTTAAGGCGCTCAAGCTGTGGATGACCTTGCAGCAGATTGGCGTGGAGGGCTATCGAACGCTGATTAGCCGCGACATCGACCTGGCGCGGGCGCTGCAAGAGCGAATTCGACAGCGCGAGGATTTTGAGCTGGTCACGGCGGGACCGTTAAGCGTCACCTGTTTCCGGTACGCGCCCACCCACGTGCCCGACCCGGACAGCCTGAACCGGAAGCTGCTGGCGCGGGTGCAGCAGGAAGGGCGCGTCTTTCTGACCAGCACCGAGCTTCAGGGAAAGCTCGTACTGCGCGCCTGCATCGTCAACTACCGTACGACCGAACGCGACCTGGATATACTGCTGGACACGATTGCGGAAGCGGGTCGGCGTGTGACGGTGACGGCGTAGCGAAAACAAAACGGCTCGCCACGCGGGCAAGCCGTTTTGTTCAGGCGGAGAAGGAGGGATTCGAACCCTCGGTAGCCGCAAAGCTACACCCGTTTTCGAGACGGGCCCGTTCAACCACTCCGGCACCTCTCCAATATGGGGTTGTTAAGGGTCGCCGCTCGCTTCGAACGAGCAGCCTGTCCATCACTCGCGCAGCGAGGCGAAAAAGGCGCGAAGCTGAGCCGATGCCTCGTCCGCCATAAATCCACCCTCGACGCTGACCCGATGGTTCAACCGCGCGTGGCGCGTTACGTCCATAATGCTGCCTGCCGCGCCCGCCTTCGGATCGATTGCCGCGTAGACCAATCGCGGCAGCCGCGCCAGAACCATCGCGCCCGCGCACATCGGGCACGGCTCCAGCGTGCAATACAGCGTCACGCCGTCCAGTCGCCACGACCCCAGCGCGCGCGCCGCTTCGCGGATAGCGAGCATCTCGGCGTGGGCAGTCGGATCATGATCGACCTCGCGGCGGTTGTGCCCCGCGCCGAGGACCTGTCCCTTTCGGACTGCCACCGCGCCGATGGGCACGTCGCCGTGCGGAGGCGCTTTCGCGGCTTCTTCCAGCGCCAGACGCATCCACGTCGCGTCGTCCATAGCGCCGCCATTGTAGCAGATCGGTCGATGGATGGGAAGATCAAAACAGCGATAACTGCACCGGGTCGGCGGGCGGCGACGGCGCTTTGTCGTCGCGTTCTTCCAGAAGTTCGTCGACCATTTCCAACACCATCTCGACGGCAGAGGCAGGTTCGGACACCGCGGGTGGTTCCGGCGAGGGTTCGGGTTTGGCGGCGAGGAAATTGAAGTCGGGAACGAAATCGGCAACGACGTCGTCGGCGCGCAGGGTGGCGCGCAGGTACAGCGCTTTAAGATCGTCCTCGGTAAACCCGACCTGCGCCATCACGTCGACCAGGCTCCTCAGCGTCACCCGGTCGTCGGTGCGAACGACGTGCATGTAATGCGCGCGCAGGCAGTCGCGCCATTCGTCGGCAAAGATGCCTTCATCGGTCATGCCTACACCTCGAACGACTGCTGCCATTCCGGCACATCGACCTGCAAGCCAAGCTGTTCCTGCAAGCCCGCGGCGAGCGCAAACGCATTTTCCGGCTCGCCATGAACGAGGAACGTGCGCTGCGGCTTGCGCGCCATCGCCCCAACCCACCCGATCAGCTCAGCGCGGTCGGCATGACCGCTGAAGCCGTTCAGGACTTCGACGCGCGCGTTGTTGTCGTATTCCTCGCCAAAAATTCGTACGACCGGCTCCCGGTTGACCAACTTCCGACCCAGCGTATGTTCCGCCTGCCAGCCCACGATCAGGATGGTGGTGCGCGGGTCTTCGATGCGGTTCTTTAAATGATGCAGGATTCGTCCGGTTTCCGCCATACCGCTGGCGGCGATGATGATGATCGGCTTCCGCAGGAAGTTGAGCTGCTTGCTCTGCTCGGTCGCGCGCGTATACGTCAGGTCCTGGAAGCCGAAGGGATCGTCCTGCTCGCCAAGCGTCAGGATGAACTGGCGGATT
>CALMDI010000233.1 GCA_937864975.1 uncultured Chloroflexota bacterium
CGTTTGTCCCGCTGCACGGCGTCGGCGCGATCCCGAACGGGCGCGGCGCGGCGCGGGCAGCCCTGTGCGCCACGGCGCAGGGGCAGTTCTGGGCGTTGCTGCCGATGCTCTACGACTGGCAAGCGGAGTTCGGGGACGACGCCTATGCCGCCGACCGGCTGCGATCCCTCGTCGGAGCGCTGGCGCTCGACTCTACGCAGTGGGAAGACTGCCTGCTCGGCGACATGCCGGACGCCATCCTCGAAGCCGCGTTCGGAACCGCCGCCAATCAACCGGGCTACACCGAAAGCGTGCCGTTCGTGCTGGTCAACGGCGTGGCGAGCCTGCCCGACGCCGAGAGTATCCAGTCCGCTATTGACATGGAAATGACTATCGCGGCGGACACCACCGCCGAAGCCACCGAGCCGCCGCTGATCGTCACGGTCGAGCCGCTGCTGGGCGAGCAACTCCCCCCGCCGCTCGACATTGCGCTGCCGGACGGCTGGCAGCGGGGCTACGATACGCTGCTGCTCAGCGACGTCGACGGCTCGATCCGCACAATTCCGCTGGCGGTCTACACCGGGGCGGTCAGCGGTGGACAGGGGACGATTGTGCTGCTCTGGGGGTTCCCGAACCTCGTCAGCGCCAATCCGTTCCTCGCGTCCAGCGTCGAGCCGGACCTGTGGTCGGACGGCTTGCGCCTGCTCCGGCTGGCGATCATCGAGCAGGGCTGTAATATCGGCACCGACCTGCGTACCGAATACACCATCGGCACGTTGAGCGCCACCGGCACGCAGTTCTCGGCGGTCGATTGCCCGGAGCTTCCGAATACGCGCGGCTGGTTCGCGGGCTTGCAGGAACAGGGGATCAACTTCGTATTCTACATGTTTACCGATCCCATCGACGCCATGAGTACCGCCGGGGGCGAACTGCAAGCCATCCTCGATTCCGTCGAGTTCCTCGTGATTGAACAGGCGGAAGCGACCGCCACCCCACCGCCATAGGCAGATCGTCAGGAAAACAGCATAGGTCTGCGCCGACGATTGTGATACCATTTCGTGCGCTCGGCTGCCCCGCGCCAAATTGACCTGTTTTGATTGGAGGCACTGCCTGCTCGTGAAGCGACTCCTGCCTGTCGTATGGATTGCCCTGACACTTTCGCTCGCGCTCGGACTGGTCTCCGCGCAAGATGGGGCAGACCCCACCGATACCTCGCTCGACGCGCTGCCGCCCGGCGCGACGCCCGCGCCGCTGCCGACGCGAATGCCCCGCCCCGCGCCGTCCGCGCGCGTGAACGGGGAGCGGGCATCGCTGGCAATCTTCTTCGAGACGCTGCCGCAGGGAACGACCGGCTTGCTGTATGTGAGCGGCGAGGCGGTTTCCGGCGTGCGGGCGCGCTTCATCGACCAGTTGATCGACTTCTACCCCATTTCCGGCGACGGCTTCTATGGCATGATTTCCGCCAATATGGAGCAGGCGCCGCGCCGCTACCCGCTCGACGTGTTCGTGTCCTACGACGACGGCACGCGCGAGCCGATCAACACAGAAGTCGAGCTGGTGTTGGGCGGCTTTATCACGCAGGAAGTAAACATACCTCAGGATAAAGGGAACCTGCTCGGTCCCGACGTGGAGCGCAATGAGCTAGCACGGCTGGAAAGCATCTTTGGCAGCGTCACGCTCGAACGCTGGTGGGATGAAACCGGCTTTCAGATGCCGATTCTGGCGCAGCTTACCTCTCCCTTCGGCGCGTTCCGCGCGTTTAACAGCACCCTCAATACGCGGCATACCGGCTGGGATATTCGCTCCACGCTGGGCACGCCGGTCATGGCGTCCGCCGCCGGACGTGTTGTCTACGCGGGGATGATGGATATTCGCGGCAGTTACGTCATGATCGACCACGGCTACGGCGTTTATTCCGGCTACGCGCACCTCTCGCAGACGCACGTGACGCGCGGGCAAACCGTCGCCAAAGGGCAGATCATCGGCATGACGGGCGACAACGGGCGCACGAGCGGTCCGCACTTCCACTGGGAGATCACCGTCAACGGCGAATGGGTGGACTCGGTGCAGTTCATCACGATGTGGATGCCGTGAGAAGCTGTCAGCGGTCAGCGGTCAGCTAAAGAAAGAGAATAGCGTGAAAGATTTTAAGTAGCTGGCAG
>CALMDI010000234.1 GCA_937864975.1 uncultured Chloroflexota bacterium
GCAGTTGTCGCTGGCGAGCGCGGGTTTTTACGCTATCGGCGGGTATATCGCGGCAATTCTCTCCACAAAGGGCTTCACCGCCGCGGGCGAAGCCTATGCTGTGCCGCACCTGCTGGTCGAGATGGCGATTGCCGCCATCATTTGCGGGGTGCTGGCGCTTCTGGTGGGCGTCCCGGCGCTGCGTCTGCGCGGTATTTACCTGGCGCTGGCGACGATTGCCTTTGTCGAGGTCGTGCGCGTCCTCTCGCTCAACCTGCCGATTACGGGCGGCGCGGTCGGCATTTTCGCCATTCCGCAGCCCTTCCAGACCAAGTTCGATTACATCCTCATTGCCGCGCCCATGCTGCTGGTCTGTGTTCTCTTTATGTATCGACTGGAACGCATTCGCGTCGGGCGCGCGTTCACCGCGATCCGCGAGGACGAGCTTGCGGCGGCGGCAATGGGCATCAACACGACGTACTATAAAGTGCTGGCGTTCGTGATGGGCGGCATCCTCGCCGGAGTCGTCGGCGCGGTATCGGCGCACTTCCTGAATACGTGGAACGCCCGGCAGGGCACATTCGACGCCAGCGTGCTGGTGCTCGCCTACGTTATCATCGGCGGGTCCCGCACGTTCGTCGGTCCGGTCGTCGGCGGCATTTTGCTGACGGCGCTGCCGGAGGTGCTGCGCGCCGTCTCGGACATTGGCTCGCTGCCCGACTGGCTGGCGACACTGCTTCGGGACGGTCGCCTGATTATTTTCGGTCTGCTGATTGCCCTCGGCTCGATGTTCTTCCCGCAGGGGCTGATCACTCCCGACCTGTTCGAGCGCCGGGCATGGGCAAGCCACTTTCATCGCACGCGCGTCGCGGTGGACAGCACGACCGAGGGCGAAGGATGACCGCGCTCGCGCCACAAGCGGAACCGATTCTCGACGTGCGCCACGTCGTCCGCACGTTCGGCGGGCTGACGGCGGTGAACGACGTGTCGTTCAGCATCGTCGAGGGCGAAATTTTCGGACTGATCGGTCCCAACGGCGCGGGCAAGACGACGCTGTTCAACCTGATTACCGGCTTAACGCCCGTTTCCAGCGGCACGCTTGTCTATCGCGGCGAGACGATCACCGGGTGGCGACCACATCGTATCGCCGCGCGCGGCATTGCCCGCACGTTTCAGAATATCCGGCTCTTTGGCAACCTGTCCGCGCTTCAGAATGTCATGATCGCGCAGCACGCGCAGACCGGAAGCGGTGTGTTCGCGGGCGTGTTGGGGCTGCCCCGGTCGCGCGGCGAAGAACAGCGGACGCGCGAGCGTGCGCGCGAACTGCTTGATCTCGTCGGCTTAGCCGACCGGGCGCACGTGAAGGCGCGCAACTTCGCCTATGGCGACCAGCGGCGGCTGGAAATCGCGCGGGCGCTGGCGTTGCAGCCGACGATCCTCCTGCTGGACGAGCCGGGCGCGGGCATGAATTTAAACGAGAAGCAGCGCTTGAGCGCGTTTATCCGCGAGCTGCGCGAGCAGTTCAGGCTCACGATTGTGCTGATCGAGCACAACGTGCCGCTGGTGATGGGCGTGTGCGACCGGATCGCCGTTCTGAATTTTGGGCAGTTGATCGCGCTTGGCGACCCGGCGCATGTCAAGAGCGACCCCGCCGTGATCGAGGCGTATCTGGGAGACGACACGTGAGCCAGCCCTCCCCCGCGCTGCTGGAAATTACCGGGCTGGACGTCAACTACGGCGGGATTCAGGCGCTTAAAGATGTCGCCGTGACCGTTTACGGCGGCGAGATCGTCACGTTGATCGGCGCGAACGGTGTGGGCAAAACAACGCTGCTGCGCGCGATCTCGCGCCTGCTCGCGCCGCGGCGCGGGCAGATTGTCTACGATGGCAAGACCATTTCGCGCGCCAGCCCAAGCCAGGTCGTCCGGTTGGGCATCGCGCCCGTCCCCGAAGGACGCCGACCGCTCACGCGCCAGAGCGTGCTGGACAA
>CALMDI010000235.1 GCA_937864975.1 uncultured Chloroflexota bacterium
CTCAAAGGCGTAATCGCTCCAATCGAGTCCCGGCACGAGGTACAGAATACGCATCTCGTCGGCATTGAGGCGAAGGGCGTTGTCCCCTTCCTCGTCGATCAGGTCAGTGGTGACGATCTCGTAATCGGAGTCGAGCACCTCGATGTCGTCGGGCATCGTGTCGAAGTCGGTGGAGTAGAGCAGGATGCCGCTTGGAGCCTCGTTCGCCGCGGCAGGTTGTGACGCCGCGTTCGACGGATTCGCGCTGCCTGTCGCGCCGGACGCGCCGCCGCTGTTCGAGCCGGCTGTACTGGGCGCGGGGCTGTCGTTCGACCCGCCGCCGTTGGACGCGGGCGGCAGCGACCCCTGCTCCTCCAGGAACACGTCGACAGGGATGTACGACCAGCCGATGGTTCGGCTCTCCGCGTCTTCGCTCTCGACCCAGACGGACAGTGTAGCGCAAGCAGCCGCTGTGTAAGCGGTCAATTGGGCTGCCGTCAAGCCTGCCGTCTCCGCTAGCCAATCGCCGCTCATCTGACGGTAGTGTTCGTCACGGGCGGCGTGGAATTCAGGTTCCATGGTGATCCCATTGATCGCCGCGACGAAACAGTCGGGAATACTGTATTGGGCGCTGACGGGTGCCGCCAGCACGAGAAGCAGAGAAATCATAATCAGAACAATCCGCCGCATTGAAATAATCCTTTGTTCAAAGAATCCGATAAGTGACGTCGGTAGGGGCAGTGTATCGCTTCATTATAAAGAGGAAATCGCCCAAATGCGCGCCGAAATGGTAAATCGAGCGATGGATCAGTAGGGGCGGACTCTTGCTAGGGGTCACCGCCATGAGGCGGTGACTGAAGGCAGAGCCAAAGGCTCTGCCCCCGCGCATGTCCGCCCGCTGTGGGTTGATATTCGGGTGTCCACGTAATGTGTCAACGCGCGTGGATGCTTCGCATCCTGGCGCGGGCGCTTCCTTAATAGAGTGGGTCGGCGATGAGACGGGGTTTCGTTGACCGCCATCGACATGAACGACCTCGACTTCTGACGCCGCGCTGACAGGGGCGGCGCCATCGCGAAGTTAAAAGCGCCGCCAAGCCGAGAAGCGCTTCCCCTAATATCTGGGGCGCGACATTGCTCCGTTCCTGTATAGAATAGACTCTCGGATTCGATCAAGCTACGGAGATTTTACGGTTATGCTGTGTCCTATCTGTCAAATTGACCTGATCATTGCCGAGCGCCAGGGCATCGAAATCGACTACTGCCCCAAATGCCGGGGCGTCTGGCTGGACCGCGGCGAACTCGACAAGCTCATCGAGCGCACCAACGCCAGTTTCGACGCCGATATGCAACCGTCGACGCCGCTCGCGCCGGACGAACGCAAGCGCAAAAACGAGTACTCGGATGGCGAACTGCCTTACGATTACGACGAGCACCACGACAAATCGCGGCGTTATGCCCGGAACGATCCGCGCCGCCGCCGGACGTCGTTCCTGGGTGATATCTTCGACATTTTCGACTAGCGTCGTTTCTGGATGCAGCCGGATGCTCAGGTCATCCGGCTGTTTGACTTTCGCGACATGAACGATGGTGATATTGCCTGATTGACGGCTAATTTTGCTCGTCCCGACCCGCGCAGCCAGTTCAGCAACTTCCAAAACAGGTTTCGGAACAACGTCTCGTGGCACTCCTTACGCTCAATCCTTGTGCGTTTGACCCCCCTGTTTCTGATCTTGCGTTTTCATGACATTCTCCCATACTCGCGATGAGTTTTCCCTTGACTCTCGCGGAGGGAGATGATACTATGCTCCGACGACGTGTGCGGCGCCCAACCTCATCGAGGCAATGGCGCGCCGAATTGAAACGGTGGTGGCGAAAGCGCTCTGCGTGGCTGGGTGGCTCGCCATAAGGCAAGAAGCATACGGGCGTTGATTGACTACGCCCGTTTTCGCGCCTGATTGCAAGTCGCAGAGTCTAGAACGGGAGCTTATTTATGCCAACCATTAACCAGTTGGTGCGTAAGGGTCGCTCTGCCAAGAAGAGCAAGAGCAAGGCGCCTGCGCTCCAATACACGCTCAACGTGTTCGACCAGAAGCGGACGCGCAGCCGCAACGGGTCGCCGCAGAAACGGGGCGTGTGCACGCAGGTGAAGACGATGACGCCGAAGAAACCGAATTCGGCGCTGCGGAAGGTGGCGCGCGTTCGCCTCTCCAACGGCATCGAAGTCACCGCCTACATTCCCGGCGAGGGGCACAGCCTTCAGGAACACAGCGTCGTGCTCGTGCGCGGCGGTCGTGTGAAGGACCTGCCCGGCGTCCGCTATCACATCGTGCGTGGCACGCTGGACACGGACGGCGTGAAGAACCGCGAACAGAGCCGCAGCAAGTATGGCACCAAGCGTCCGAAGGCGGGCGCCAAGGGTGCAACGCCTGCCAAGGGCAAGAAGTAAAGGGTCGAATAAAAAATGCCAAGACGTAACCGCCCTGCCAAGCGCGAAGTTGTTGCCGACAGCCGGTTTAACAACACGCACATCACGATGCTCATCAACCGCATGATGTATGGCGGCAAGCGCAGTACCGCGCAGTCGATCATGTATCGCGCGATGGATCTGATTGAGGAGCGCGCCAAGCGCAACCCGGTCGACGTGTTCGAGCAGGCGCTCCGCAACGTGACGCCCGCCATCGAAGTTAAGCCGATGCGCGTCGGCGGCGCTGCCTATCAGGTGCCTGTCGAAGTGCCGCATGACCGCGCCCTTTCCGTGGCGATGCGCTGGATTCTGGAAAGTGCCCGCGCCCGCGGCGGTCGCAATATGGCGGAGAAACTCGCCAACGAACTTCTGGACGCGACCAACGGTCAGGGTTCCGCGATCAAAAAGAAGGACGACACGCACCGTATGGCGGAAGCCAACCGCGCGTTCGCACATTTCCGTTAACCCGATCATCGGTAGCAGCCGCGGGATGACAAGTCTCGCGCCTGCTGTGAGTCTCAGTGGTATAGAACGAGACAAAGACATCAAGAATGACAAAAAAGGCTGAAACGACACTCGATCTGAATAAGGTGCGCAATATTGGCATCATCGCGCATATCGACGCGGGCAAAACCACGACCACGGAGCGCGTGCTCTATTACACCGGCATGGTTCACCGCATCGGCGAGGTGCATGAAGGCGCGGCGACGACCGACTACATGGAGCAGGAGCGCGAGCGCGGTATCACCATCACCGCCGCCGCCGTGACCGCCTCGTGGAAGGGTCATCAGATCAACTTGATTGATACTCCTGGGCACGTCGACTTCACCGCCGAGGTGCAGCGCTCGCTGCGCGTTCTCGACGGCGGCGTCGTGGTGTTCGACGGTGTGGCTGGCGTCGAGCCGCAGTCCGAAACGGTCTGGCGGCAGGCGAACCAGTACAACGTGCCGCGCATGTGCTTCGTCAACAAGATGGATCGCACCGGCGCGAGCTTCCAGCGCTGCGTCGATATGATGATCGACCGCCTGAAGGCGAACCCGGTTCTCCTGCAACTGCCCTATGGCGAAGGTCAGGAGTTCGGCGGCATCATCGACCTGTTCCCGATGGAGCTTGTCACGTATGGCGACGACCTCGGCACGTCGGTTGAACGTCACCCGATCCCGGAAAGTTACCGCGAGCAGGCGGAGACGGTTCGCCAGGAGATGGTTGAAAAGATCGTCGAGAACGACGATTACCTGACGGAGAAGTACCTCATGGGTGAGGATATCTCCGACGACGAACTGCTGGGCGCGCTGCGCGCCGCGACGATTGCCGGAAAAGTTCAACCCGTGATCTGTGGCTCGGCGCTCAAGAACAAGGGCGTCCAGATGATGCTCGACCGCGTGGTCGACCTGCTGCCGTCGCCCCTGGACGTTCCGCCGGTTCAGGGTTTGCACCCGAAGACCGACGAAGAGCTTGTCCGCGAGCCATCGGACGACGCGCCGACTGCCGCGCTGGTCTTCAAGATTTTGACCGATCCCTACGTGGGTCGTCTCGCCTTCTTCCGCGTCTATTCGGGCGTGGTCAAGGCGGGCACGATGCTTCAGAACACGACCAACGGCAACCGCGAGCGTATCGGGCGTATCGTCCGTATGTTCGCAGACC
>CALMDI010000236.1 GCA_937864975.1 uncultured Chloroflexota bacterium
CGGCTGAGGAACCACTCAAAGGCAATAGCGACGAGCAGGCTCAGCGCGGGCAGGCTCGGAATGAAGTAATGCGGGTAGACGCCCGTCCAGTTCGGCAGGAACACCAGAAAGGGCAGAACCGACCACAACCAGAGCAGCACGCTCCAGAAGCGTCCCCAGCGCGACCAGACGACAATCAAGCCGAGCGCGACCGCCGCGCCGACCGCCAGCCAGAGCGCGGACACCGGCGAGGGAAAGTCTAAAACCGTCTCGTAAGCGCCGATCAGCGGCATCCCGACCCACGGTCCGCCCAGCCCGGTCGCCAGGCGCGCGGCGTAGAGCGCGGCTTTATTCCGCAAGATGAGGGAATCGAGTTGGTCGACCACACCGCTGGCGGTCGCGGACGTCTCGGCGGCGGCTCGCGAGATGCCGATTGCAAACGGGATCAGCGTCAGCGCCGCCAGCAGGACGCCGACCGCCAGCGCCGGGCGATTCAGGCTGTGGCGTCCGCGCCAGACGATCCACCCGAACGCGGGCAGCAGCGTCCACGCGGCGTAGTGAATTTGAGCGCCGACGATGAACACGGGCAGCGCGGCAATCTGCGCCCAGCGCCTGCCTTCGACAAAGCCGAGCAGCGCGAATAACAGCGCCAGCAGAAGGATAGGGGTGTGAAAATCCTGCGCCCAGATGGAGCGGCTGTAATGAATGGCATGAGGATGCAGGGCGTAGGCAAGCCCGGCGACCAGCGCGACGGTCGGATTGAAATAGCGATGGGCGATGAACCAGAGCAGACCGACGCCGAACACGTTGAACGCGGCAATCGTCATGACGACCACCTGCGGGTCGTCGGTAAACAGGTAGGGGATTGCCAGCACGTAGACGGTCATCGGCGAATTGGGAATGCCCGCCGACGACGGGATGCCGACCAGCGGAACCGATTTACCGGAAGCGAAGTCGAGCGCGAGCGTCGAAAGAGTCGCCTGATCGTAAGCGTATTCGGTCACGCGACCGAAATCGCTCATGCGCGTGAGCGCGGCGACCAGCAGAATGAGCGCCAGCGCCAGAACGTCGCGCCGGACGACGCGATGGGTGGTAGGTGGATATGCAAGGGGAGCGGTGATCATGCGTCGATCTTACCGCTCAAGGGGGACATCTGCCCACGGCGCGATGGCATTGCCTGCGGAGTCGAGCGCGTCCGCGTTGACAAAGCGGTCGCCCTGAAGCGCGTACATGCCGACACGCAGCGTCACGGCTTGCGCCGGAATGGCGAGCGCTGCCCGCGTGAGGACGTGATCGCCCGCGCAGCCATAGCGCCCCGCGAGGAAAGGCGCGTCATACTGGGCGATGCGCTCCCCATCTGTGTCGAGCAGGTGAATGAAATAATGGTCGTCGTCGCGCCGCGCCTCCGGCAGATACCACAGCAGCTCGACCTGATCGGACGCGATGGTATAACCGAGCCATTGAGCGCCGTTACCGAAACGCGCCCCGACAGGCTGAGTCATCGGCGGCGGGTTCATCGGTTCGACGGCGAAGGTCGCATAGTCGTTGACGACAAACGACGGCGTTTTAACACCGTAAAGGCTTGAAGCCAGGTTTTCGGGCGCGTCGGGCGCGGCGACGACGGCAAAATCTGCACCGGGGAAGAGGGTGATGCGGTCGTCGGAAAGGGCGCGCACGCAGCGGTTCGGCTGGCGCAGCAAGACTGTCCACACGGCAGGCGTTTCGCTGGTGTCGAGGCGCGCGTCGCGGGTCAGAAAAATCACGTCGTCAAACGGAGCGAGCGCGTCACGGATGGGCAGGCGGCGGTGCAGGGGCACGCCAAAGCCCGCCGTTTCGTGGGTATCGACGTAACGCAGCACGCCGCGCCACCAGATGCCCTGCGACAGCGCGATCACCGCGAAGGCGCTCAGCAGCACCGTTCGGCTGATAGGCTGCCCCGGCAGGCGTTTCGCCAGCCACGCGAACCCGACGCCGGTCAGAAGCGCCAGCGCCGGGATGCTGGCGATGAAATAGTGGGGATGAATTTCTGTCCAGGTTGGTGTAAAGATGAACAGCGGCAGCAGCGCCCAAAGGGAAAGCAGCGGCGCGACGGCGCGATAGCGCGGCGTCCAGACGGCGGCGAGACCGAGCAGCGCCAGCCCGCCGAACAGCGCCCACAACTGGGACGGCGGCGGGACGCTCGCCAGCAGGTTGTCGGGGGCGTTGGGCGCGACTGCGTGTTCCATTCCAAGCCCCGTGGTTAGCTGGGTGATGTAAGTCAGTGCGTCCGGGCTGAATGTCAGGGAAGCGGCGGAAATCGCGTTACGGACGCGCGCCGGGTCGTCTGCCAGCGTGCGCGACAAGCCGAGCGTGAAGGGAAGCAGTGTCAGCGTGGCGAGCGCGACGCCGAGGGCGACGCCTGCCCACCAGAGGCGGCGGCGCCCCACCCACAGCAGGACGGCGTAGAGCGGCAGAAGCGCGAGCGCGGCGAAATGAATCTGCAAGGCGAACAGGAATACGGGTAGACACAGCGCCTGCGCCCAGCGCCTGCCTTCGACAAAGCCGTACAAACCGAGCAGCAGCGCCGCCAGCACGAACGGCGTGTGCATGTCCTGCGCCCAGATTTTTCGGCTGTAGAGCACCGCCCAGGGATTGACGGCGTAGGCAAGCGCGGCGACGAGCGCAACCGTGCGCCCGATGTAGCGATGCGCGAGCAGCCAGAGCAGGGCGACGCCGGCGACGTTGAGCGCGGCGATAACGAGCGTGACGAACAACGGGTCGTTCGTCAGCGCGAAGGGGAGTGCGATGAGATAGACGCTGATGGGCGGGTTGGGCACGCCGACCGACGACGGCATTCCCGTGAGAGGCAGCGAACCGCCGTCGAGCCAGTCCTGCGCGATGCGCGACAGCCACGCCTCGTCGTGCTTGAACTCGACAATGCCCGGCTCGCCTAACCGCAGAATCGCGGCGACGAACACGACCAGCAGCAGCGTCAGCAGGTCGCGGCGCGTGACAGCGTTTACAATCGGCATGGCGAGCCATCCACAGGGAGCACGAAACGGTCGTCGGGCAAAGGCTGACCGTTGCGCGCGGCGGACAAGCGCATGTTATCGACCGGATTGTAGAAGCCGACCGCGAACTGCGTGATGGCAGCGTTGAATGGGACGGTATAGCTGTCAGCAAGGGATTGCCCCGCCAGCCACAGCGAGGACGGGTAATTGCCGTCCAGCGGGGGGGCGTCGTTCTGCGCGATGAGGCTGCCCTCGGCATTCAGCCCGTGAACGAAGGCGACCATGTCCTGGGAAACGGGCTGCTGCACAGACCAGTAGAGACTCACGGTGTAGGCGCTGTCGTCGCGGCGGACGTCGGCGCATTCGAGCCTGATGGCGTTTCCGTAAATAACATCGAGCGCGCCATCGACGGGATCGCCTGCGCCGCGCACGCGCACGAGCGGCTCAAGAAGCAGGCGATCCGAGCCGTCCGGCAGGCGCAGCGGCTCGCCCGTCTCCACGTCGAGCATCTGCACCGAGACGCGCGCGACGTAGGGCGGCGCGTCGGCAAAGACGCGCAACTCGTGAATTTCGGACGCGAATTTGTCGGTCGGGTAGCCGATGGTGTGCCCCCCGCCGGGGAAAAACGGCTCGCTCGCGCCCCACGCTTCGGTGACGGCGAGATTGACCAACTGGACGACGGGGCGATACTCGCGGTCGATGTCATGCTGCGCGCGCCAGAATAGCTCGATGCTGAACAAGCCGCCGGGAGTGACTTCGTACTGATCGAGGGTGTAACCGAGCAGGGTAAAGGTATCGCCAAAATTCGCGTGAACGCCGGTCTCCATATATGCGGGCGCGTCGGGCGGGGACTGCTGGCGAAAGAGCAGCGTTTGCGGCGTCACAACGTAGGTGTTCGCCAGCGCAAAGACGATGACTCCCGCGGCGATGCCAATGCCGAGGCGTGGCTCTAGCTGTGACAGGGTGTGACTCATCGTTCGCTTGCCTGTGACAAGGAGTGGCACAACACCGCCCAAGCTGGCAATCGTGACCCGCGCGCCGGCGTG
>CALMDI010000237.1 GCA_937864975.1 uncultured Chloroflexota bacterium
GACGTCGATCTGAGCAACAGCCGCATCCCCGCGACCACCGTGCGCGTCGAGATCGAGGACACGGGCACGCTGCCGACGACAGGCAGCCAACCGGCGGAGAGCGTACCGGCGCGCGGATCGGTGGTTTTTATTAACCAGACTAACAATGAGATTGAAATCCCGCTCAATACCATCGTCAGCACCAGCACCGGCACGCCGATTCTGTTTCGCACGACCGAAGCCGCTGTCGCGCCCGCGCAGGTCGGCGGGCAGATCGAAGTTCCCATCGAAGCCATGCCCGATTACGGCGGCGAGATTGGCAACGTCGCGGATGGCTTAATCAACACCGTTACGGAACCCCTGTCCGAGTCGCTCACCGTCCGCAACCTCGCGCCCACGTCCGGCGGAACCGTCGAGACGCGGCAGGCGGTGAGCCAGGACGACTACGACCGCCTGCTCGCCACGCTGCGCCAGCAGCTTCAGTCGCGGGCATACCTGGCGATGGAAGCGCAGCGCACGCCGACGCAGGTTATCATCCTTGAAACGATCCGCATCGCCGAAGAGCGCGACGAGTGGCGAACGTGGAGCGCCAGCGTGGGCGACCCCACGGATACCCTCTCGCTGACGATGAAAGCGCGCATCGAAGCCTCCGTAATCGACGAAGCGCTGGCGCAGCAGGTTGCCTTCGCGGCGCTGAACGCGCAAATCCCGACGGGACGCGCGCTCACGCCTGAGTCCGTCTCCTATACCTGCTGCACAGTGCTCAACATCGACGGTGAGGGACGGGTATCGTTCTCGATGAACGGCGAAGGCGTGGTCTCCGGGCAGATCAATCCGAAGCTCGTTCAGGAGCGGCTGGCAGGGCGCACGCTGGAAGACGCCCGGCGTTACCTGCTGGCAGAGCTTGACCTCGCGGATGGCATATCGCCGGATATCCTGATCGAACCAGACTGGTTCGACCGGATGCCGCTGCTGCCGATGCGAATTACCGTGCAGGTTCAGGACGCGCCCTCATGACCCCCGGTCGGCTGCTCGGCATCGATCACGGACTGGCGCGGATCGGGCTGGCGGTGAGCGACGCAACCGGGCTGGTGGCGCGCGAGCTTGCGGTGATTAAGCGAGCCTCCAAAGTTGAAGATTTCGCAAAAATCAACCGGATCGCCGCCGAGCAGGGCGTCGTCGGTGTCGTCATCGGCTTGCCGTCCAACCGTGATCTGCCGCCGGGGGTGTACTCACAGGCGGACAAAGTGCGGCACTGGGTTAACCAGTTTGCGGCAACAACCGACCTGCCCATTGTGCTCTGGGACGAGCAGATGACGAGCGTGGACGCGCAGGCGTTGTCACGGCAAAAAGGGCGCGGCGTTCGCGAGCCGATTGACGACCTCGCCGCGCGGGTCATTTTGCAGAGCTACCTCGACGCGGTTCGCGACGGCATGGCGTCGCTCCCCGGCTCGCCTGACTCCGCGTCTTTCTAAACCCATCCCTCTCATCAAATCGTGACTTTTCCGATCCGCCAACGCGGGTATACTGGGTCGCGGGTTGAACATCTCACGGTGACAAAGGGGCTGCTCGTTTGAGCCGACTTGCGAAATCGCTACTCGCCGGAATTGTCCTGATCGGAATCCTCGCCGCCGTCGGGGTGGGCGCTCTGCTCGTCGTCTCGCGCGGCGCTCCGGTGGACTTTCTGCAAACCACCGCGGCGCGCCTGCGAATCGCGTCGCGGCAGGACGATCTCAACCGCCCTATCAGCAGCGACACGACTCCCGTTCGCTTCACCATCGAGCCTGGGGACACGCCGCGCGGGATCGCGCAAAAGCTCGCCGGTGAAAGCCTGATTGTCGATCCTGAATTGTTCGTGGACTACGTTCGCGTGAGCGACATGGACGTCGAGCTTGAAGCGGGCACGTACTTCTTGCAGCGCTCGCAGAACATCCCCGAAATCGCGCAGGCGCTGACCGATTCGCGCAGCAGCCAGTTCCCCTTCCGCATCCTCGAAGGCTGGCGGCTTGAAGAAATTGCCGAAGTGATCGACGACAATCCCTATTTCGGATTCAGCGGCGCGGATTTTCTGCGCGTGGTCGGTCCCGGCGCGCCACAGGACGCGGACTTTGCCGAACTGGTCGGGCTGCCCCCCGGCGCATCCCTCGAAGGCTTCCTTTTTCCCGACACCTATCAGCTTCCCGCCGTCGTCACGCCCGAAATGCTGCGCGATATTCTGACGCAGCAGTTCATCGCCGAGATCGGCAGTGACGTGCCGCGCGATGCGGCAGCCAATGACCTGACGCTGTTTGAAGTCGTTACGCTGGCGTCGATTGTCCAGCGCGAAGCCGTGCGCGAGGACGAGCATCCGCGTATCGCCAGCGTGTATCTGAACCGCCTGCGCGATGGCATGAAGCTGGACGCCGACCCGACCGTGCAATACGGCATCGGCTTTGACGGGGATACCTGGTGGCCCCAGATCACGCAGGCGGATTACACCGACGCCGTCCACCCTTACAATACCTATCTCAATACCGGCTTGCCGCCGGGTCCGATTGCGAACCCCGGCATCGCAGCGATCCGCGCGGTGGTCAACCCGGAAGAGACGCCATACTTTTACTTCCGCGCCCGGTGTGATGGCAGCGGCTACCACAATTTCGCCGTGACGTTTGAAGAACAGGTTGCCAATGCGTGTTAATGCCGTCACGGTGTTCATCGGGCTTTGGGCTGCCCTCGCCGTGACAGGCTGCGCCGCGGCGCGGACGCCGGACGTGACGCGGATTGCGCTGCTCGCGCCGTTTGAAGGACGCTACCGCGAGCTGGGCTATAACGTGCTGTACGCGGCGCGGCTGGCGGCGGCTGAGGCGGGTAATGGCTCGATTGACGTGCTCGCGGTGGACGACGGCGGCAGCGTCGCCCGCGCCGCCGACCGCGCCCGCGCGCTGGCGCTCGATCCCGCCGTCAGCGCCGCCATCGTGCTGGGCTATGCGGCTTCGTCCACCGAGGCGCAGCAGGCGTTCGGAGAGTTACCGGTTCTGGTTGTCGGTCATTGGGAGACGCCGCCCGTCACGGACAACATACGAATCGTGGCGGGTCGCGACCTGAGCGACCTGATAACCGTACCGTCACAGGTCGGCGTTACGGAAGCCGCTGCGCTGGAACCGCCCATCGTAGGGGGCGAGGTGCTCGCGCTGGAGCAGTTCACCAGACTGCGCCTTTCGCTGGACGACATAAGGCTCGTCTCCAGCGGCTCGCTGCCGGGTCCCGACTTCACGGAGCGGTACCAGAGCGGCAACCTGTTCGCGCCGGAACCGGGGCTGCTGGCGACGCTCACCTACGACGCGACGCGCCTCCTGATTGAAGTCGTCGAAGCGGCGGCACAGCGTCAGATTTCATGCTGCATCCGCGACGCCATCGACGCAGCGCTGCGCGACCCTGCGTTTCAATATCAGGGAATGAACGGGCGTATTCGCTTCGAGAACGGCTACTGGGCGGACGCGCCTGTGAACGCCTATCGCTTTGGCGAAGTGGGCGAGCTAATCGCCGTAAATGACCTCGTAGAATAGCGGCAGCGGCTCCACGTCCCCCGCGCCCACCGAGATTGCACGTTCGAGATAGGCGCGCGCCTCCGGCAGCTTGCGTTTGTCGTTGGCGTAGAGCGTTGCGACAGGGTCGCCTTCCTGCACCGGGTCGCCAACCTTCACATGGACTTTGACGCCGACCGCGGGATCAATCGGATCGCTCTTTTGCGCGCGCCCCGCGCCGAGGACGAATGCCGCCATCGCCACGTCAACCGCGACGACATGCGTCACCGAGCCGGATGCCTGCGCGACGACAGGCTCGGTGAACTGCGCCTGCGGCAGTTTTTCGGGGTCATCCACCATTGCCACGTCGCCGCCCTGCGCTTCGACCATCTGGCGGAATTTCTGGAATGCCTGTCCTTGCTCGAGCTGTCCCATCAATACCTGCTCGGCTTCATCGATCTCGTTCCAGCGCTCTCCGCGACCCGCCAGCCGCATCATGTGCCCGGCAATCGCCAGACAGTGGGTGCGGAAATCGTCGGGACCGCCCCCGCGCAGCGTTTCTATCGCCTCCGCGACTTCCAGCGCGTTGGTCGCCCCCATCAAACGATACAGTTCGATCGCGATCGGCAGGTCCGGCTTGTTCATATTCTGGTAAATTGCGAGCGCGTTGTGCCAGCTGTCGGGATTTGGATAGGTGCTGACCCAGTCGCGGGCCAAGTCGCTTGTCGTCGGAAGCTTGGCAATGAACGCCATGCCGACCGCGCGCCGGTAATAAGGTTCGGGCGCCTTGCCACCTACGGCCGCGGTCGCCGCGATGGCCTTGCGCAGCGCGTCGACGCCGGCCGGGATATTGTTGGCCGCGAAGCGCGATTCGGCCAGACTGACCAGCAACGCGCTGTTGGTCGGGTCGAGCGCCACGGCGCGGTCATAGGCGCCGGTTGCGAGATCATATTGCTTAGCCGCCGAATAGGTGCCGCCAAGATC
>CALMDI010000238.1 GCA_937864975.1 uncultured Chloroflexota bacterium
CCCCATCAAAATCACCGAGCAGGGCGAAGTCATCGCCTACCGCTACGGCAACCGGGAGATCGGACGCCGCCACCTGCACCAGTTGATGAACGCGGTGCTGCTGGCGACCGGGATGCCGCCGCAAGACCCACCGCGCTCCGAGTGGCGTGAAACGATGGAAATGCTCGCCGGAGACGGTCAGATTGCGTTTCGCAATTTCGTCTATGAGACGCCGGGATTCTTTGAGTACTGGCAGCAGGCGACGCCGATTAACGAGCTGGCGCGAATGCCGATTAGCTCGCGCCCCGCGAAGCGCAAAGCGCAGGGCGATTTTGCCGACATCCGCGCGATTCCGTGGGTGTTTTCGTGGATGCAGAGCCGCGCCATCATCCCAAGCTGGTATGGCGTGGGCACGGCGCTGGACAAGTTCTGCGACGAAAACAGCGGCGGGCTGGACATCCTGCGGCAGATGTATCGCGACTGGGTGTTCTTCCGCGCGCTGGTCGACAATGTTCAGTTAGACCTCGCCAAAGCAGATATGGGGATAGCCGAGCTTTATGCCTCGCTCGTCACCGATGCCGCGCTGCGCGAGAACATTTTCAGCCGCATGAAAGACGAGCATACGCTGGCGACGCGGAAAATCTGCGATATCCTCGACCAGAAAGAACTGCTCGACCGGATGCCCGTGATGAAGGTGTCGATTGAGCGGCGTAACCCCTACATCGATCCCCTCAACTTCATTCAGGTCTCGCTCTTACGGGTGCTGCGCGCCCTACCGCCGGATACGAAGGAATACGAGGCGATTCTGGATGCGGTGCTCTCGACCGTCAACGGGATCGCGGCGGGCATGAAGACGACTGGATAAGGCTGTTTCCTGCCCACAGCCGACGGCGGGCATACCCCGAAAGGCATACCCGCCGCGCAACGATGCTCCGTGGAGCCTGACCGCCGCCAGACCGCCAGCCTTAGTCAAGCGTCAGCGAGACATCCAGCTCGCCGCCGCTTTCCCAGTCAGGATAAGCCGCGTCCAGATAGTCGTAGGACGTGGCGAAGATCAGGTACTGACCGTCGGCGGGCAGGACAAGGTCGGTGATCTCCGCGTCGAAGCCATTTTGGTCGTCGTTGAATGCGATCCAGTTGCCGGATGGGTCAAACAGATACAGCAGCGTATCGAAAACCGCGTCGTCACCTGTCGTCGATGTCGTGATCGTCGCGCTCTGCCCCTCCAGACCCTGGAAGCTCAGTAAGAAGACCGGCGCCTCCGGTGTGATGACGCGCGAGATCGTCTCGCCGTCCTCGATGGGATTCGGCGCAGCGTCCGCGTCTGTTCCGGCAGGCTCCATGAAGCCGCCAATCGTCAGTTCATATGCCTCTGGCGCCTCCGGCTCCTCGGTTCCGTCCAGGTCGAGGTCGAAGAACGTGATGTTATCGAAGGTCGTCGCCAGAACAAAGTAGCCGCCGTCGGAAGGCAGCTCAAACTCTGCAATCCGTGCGTCAAAGTCCTCTTCACCGTCGTCGTCATTTTCCGCATACACTTCGCCGCGCGCCCCCAGCAGAACGACGTAGGGGTCGAGGAAGCTGCCCTCGGCGGCATTGAGTTCAATCGTCACGACATCGCCCTGCGAGCCGCGAAATGCCCACAGGTTCCCCAGGATGCCGTCTTCAAGCGCGGCGGTCACCGTTTCATCGGGCGCGACGATGCCGACGCCTTGCCGCGGGGCAGCCGGCGGCTCCTCGGTCGCATCCTGCGCGCTGATGACAGTGCTGCCCAGGAGAAGCAGCGCCGAGACAAGGAGCCGTGCTTTCAAATTTCGCATGGTCAAGTCCTTTATCGATGGGATAGGCGAACTATCGAAAACTTCAGTGTCGTTACACGATCCAGCGCAGCCGACGATTCCTCACCTTGTAAAGCCCACGACTCGTGTCCGCATCTCGCCAATACGCCCTCTTTCCGCCGCCCGGAAACCACCTGTTGTTGCGTTCACGAGCGACCTTTCGCCTGAATTTCACCCATTCTATGTTCGATCCACGCCTTCTCCCTCGTGCATTGGAATGAACCGCGTTTACAACTTTTTAATGAGTGCGTCGGCTCAACTGAATGGTACGATAGAGACAGCCTGTCATCACAAGGATTCATTTAAGGAGCAACGTTATGAAGTCGGTACGTTACCGTTTGCTGTTCATGGCGCTTTCGCTCGCGCTGTCCATAAGCTGGGCAGCCCTTGTCGGCGCGCAGGAGGCGACGCCGGAGGCAACCCCGGACGTAGAAATGGAAACGGTCGAGCCGGAAGTGACCGAGACGCCGATTACCGACCTGAGCTATAACAGCCCGGTCGTGGGACGGATCAGCAACACAACTCCGATGCAGGAGTGGCCCCTTCAGACCACGTCCGCCGACCGGATTACCGTGGTGGTCGAGCGCCTGGACGGCAATCTGATTCCGAGCGTCGCCATCGTCGATGCCAGCGGGCAGGAGATTTCCAACAGCTTTGGAGCAGACGCGACCGCCGCCGTGGCGGTGATCGACGCCTTCACGCTCCCTACTCTGGGCAGTTATGACGTTCGGGTAACCCGTGACGGCGGCGAGACCGGCGTGACGGAAGGCAGTTACCAGTTGACCGTCATCCCTGTGGCAACCGCCGCCGACAACATCAACAACACGACCGTTATTGGCGAGGTCGAGGTGGATACGCCGGTTGAAGGCGAGATCACGCCCGCCCACTGGTATCACCGCTACACCTATGCCGCTGCCGCGACCGATACCATCACCATTCGCGCCACGCGCACGCGCGGTTCCCTGATACCCGAAGTCCAGATTCTCGATGCGAACGGCAACAGCATCCAGACTGGCTTTAACGCCGTTACAGGCGACGTTGCCGAGATCGAGCGGCTGACGCTGCCGAACGCAGGTCAATATGTGATCGTCGTCACGCGCAACAGCGGGTTTACCGGGTTGACCGAAGGGGATTATGAACTCGTCGTCGAACTGGTCGGTTCCGGCAGCGGCAGCCCCAACCTGGCGGGCGCGGCGGGCGCGGTCGAATACGACATGCCGCTCGCAGGCGAGATTACCAACAACCGCTGGTATCAGGATTGGACGTTGAGCGCGGAGGCGGCGGATACCCTGAATATTCGCGTCCTTCGGAATGAGGATGAAACCGGCGCGAACCTCCAGCCGACCATCATCGTGCTGGGCGGCAGCGGGCAGGAAGTCACGCGCGGCTACACCGACGCGACAGGCGATCAGTCCCTGATCGACCGCTTTACGTTGCAGTCGGCAGGTACCTACTCCATTCGCGTCTCCCGTCAGGGCGATCAGACGGGCGCGACACAGGGGGCGTACACGCTGATGGTGAGCCTGGTTGGTTCCGGCGCGGGCAGCCCCGCGCTTGAGGGCGCATCCGGCGGAGTCGCGCTCGGAGAGACGGTCGAAGGCGAAGTGACCAACGCGCGCTGGGCAGATACCTGGACGTTCAGCGGCACCCAGAATCAGCGCATTTACATCGAAGTCGAACGCACGGGCGGCACGTTGATTCCGCGCGTCGAAATTCGCGACGCCAATGGGCAAACGATTACGTCGGGCTTTCCAGAAGCAAGTCGCGACCGGGTCGTTCTGGACTACACGGTGCCCACGAACAGCCCCTATCAGATCGTCGTGCTGCGTGACGGCGGTCAGACCGGCGCGACCACCGGAACCTACGCGCTGACGGTGAGCGAACCCGAAGCATAAACCATCGTCAATTCCAAATCCTCCGGCGGGGCAAGCAGACTGCTTGCCCCGCCTCGATTCTGGCGCTCGTCGCGCGGCAAAAGTCCGTTTGCCTTCGATGGAACCTTTTCCGGGGGTTGAACGTCCTAAACATATGCGCTACACTCAGGCGCGAAATCTAATCTGTAATGTCTAAAGGAGGCAATTGTGAGTCGTACAGGATTGAGCCGACGAATGATGCTCGTGCTGACCGCCATCCTCGTGGCGGTCGGTGCGCTCGGTGTCGCCGTTGTGTCCGCACAGGAGATTACCCCGATGCCGCCCGGACCCGGAGACATCCGCCCCGCGGATTTCCCCGCGAACACGATCACCGTGACGGGCATCGGCAACGCATCAGGCGAGCCTGATCTCGCCTACGTCGAACTCGGCGTGGAGATGATGAACGCCGACCTGGCAACGGCATACGCCGAAGCCGCCGACACGATGCAGAACGTCATTCAGGCGTTGGTGGACGCGGGCGTTGACCGTACGGACATTCGCACGTCGTCCGTCAATATCTACCCGCAGGATCAGTACGATCCCGAAACCGGAATGCCGACCGACCGCACCTACCGCGTGAGCAACACGGTGCGCGTTACGGTTCGTGATGTCTCGATGGTCGAGAGCGTGATTAACGCCGCCGTCAACGCGGGCGCGAACACGATCTACAGCTTCAACTTCGCCATCGATGACTCGGTCGCTCTGGAGCAGCAGGCGCGCATTTCCGCGGTCGAGAATGCCCGCCAGCGCGCAACCGAACTGGGACAGGCGCTTGGCGTGACCATTGGTCGTCCGGTGGTGATCTCCGAGACCTACGGCGCGTTTCAGCCCTTCCCGATTGACGGACGCGGCGGCGCGATGTTTGATGCTGCGCAGTCCGCCCTGCCCGTTTCGCCGGGACAGTTGGAAATCTCCGTGGTCATTACTGTGACCTTCAGCATCGAGTAAAGTGACCCGATCCCAATAAGAAAGCGAGCCTGCTCATGAAGCAGGCTCGTTTTATTTAAACGTACTGTGCTGCCGATGGCTCGTCGGCTTCGCGCGGCGGGGCGGGCACGACCGACCCCAGCGCGCGCTTGAGAAACTGCTTGACCGCATCGACCGGCACGGCGACCCCGACATCCGGTCCGGTCATCATCGTGTTGATGCCGACGACGCGACCGTGGACGTCCACCAGCGGACCGCCCGAATGACCGGGGCGCAGGTGCAGGCTGACGGCAACCCAGTTACGCCCGGTCGCCGCTTCCAGTTCGACCAATTCCTTGCCTGCGCCGATGACGATACCGCCCGTCACCGCGTCCACGATGCCCCACGGATGCCCCAGCGCCATCACCCACTGACCGGGATGCAGATGGCGCGAATCGCCGGGTTGTACCGTCGGCAGTCCGGTGGCGTCGATTGCCAGCGCGGCGAGGTCTTGCTCGCGGTCGCGCGCCAGCACTTTCGCCGGGAACGTGCGTCCATCGGGCAGCGCCACGCGAATCGGCTCGCCGCGGGCGATGACGTGGGCGTTCGTCACGATCAACCCGTCGCCATGCCAGATCGTTCCCGCGCCCGCGCCGCCGCGCGCATCCATCACCTGCACCAGACTCCGGCGCACATCCGTCACCACGCTCGCCAGGTCTTCGTTTAACTGCTGCAACAGGATTGACATTCTTGTCTCCAAGCAAACTCCCACCCCGCAAAGGCGGTGAGGTTCGCCTCGTTAGTCGTGCTCGCCAATCGTGACATTCACCGTCTGGATTTGCCCGCCGCGCACAAGCCGCACCGCCACCGCCCGCCCGACGCGATCACTCGTGAGCGCCGAGACCAGGTCGTCCATGTGGCGCACCGCCTCGGCGTGGTGGAGTGATTCCCGCTCCAGGCGGGCGAGCAGTCGATACGGCTCGGCCCACTCCGGGCGCTCCTTGAAGAACGTCGGTCCGGGGAACCGACGGAGAGCGCGAGCGCGCAACTTCGGCCACTCCGTATCAAGCGGCGCCATGCCCCGATGCGCACGGACTCGGTCGGTACGCCAGACGAACGTCGCCCACCATTCCTTGGGGACGCTGCTCGACAGCAGGATGCGTGTCGCATCCGGCCACACGCTCTTCGTGAGGATCCGCAGGTTGCAGGCCAGGAAGGTCGCCAGCAACGGAGCCAACGTGTAGGACACGCCGGGCGAGGGACCGGAGGGGACTTGGTCGGCCGCGAGATCCAGCTCGACCAGGCAAGTACTGTCGAGGTCCATGAACGGATCGCAGAACGGA
>CALMDI010000239.1 GCA_937864975.1 uncultured Chloroflexota bacterium
CTGATCCTCTGGCGGGATCCGAAGCGTTGGGTTCCGAAAGGGGGTGGCCCGGAGGCGCAGCCCGTTGTTGCCGCGGAAGCAACGGCCAAGCCGTCACCTCCCGAGCCGGAAAAGAGGGTTGAAAAAAGCTGGATTGAAATTGTGCTGATCGATGATTCGGGCGCGCCGGTCCCTCACGAGCAGTACCTGCTGGAGCTTCCAAACGGCGCCACCAAATCGGGGGTGTTGGATAAAAACGGCCGGGCGCTGATTAATAATATCGATCCGGGCTCGTGCAAGGTGACATTTCCCAATTTCGACGGCCGGGAGTGGGAAACGGCGAGGAGTTGAAGCAGGCAATGGCAGCGCGCTACATCGTCGGCATCGGGCGCGACCATCGCCACGAACTCGTCGCGCGCGTTCAGAATGTTGGCTTGCGCTCCGATCCCACTTTCCGGGTCGGTCAGGCGGTCAACCTCTTCTGGGACGCCGAAAACGCGCGCATCCTCACCGAGTAAGTAAATTCCTCTCTTCCCCCTTAACCCGCCTTCCTCGATATTGTGGCATGAAGGGAACTCGTGAACTTCAAAACGATGGATTCGCAGACGCGCGCGGCTCGTGCGCCGATTGCTTAAGAGTAACAAAAGGGGCGGCTCCCAATCGGAAGCCGCCCCGTTGTCATGAGGAGTCTTTGATGCTTACGCGGCAGGCGTAAGCGTGAAGGTCGGCGTCACAGTCGGCGTCGCCGCGGCGGGCGTGAGCGGCACGGAGGTTGCCGTCGCGGGGGGCACTTCCGTAGTCGGAACCACGACGGGCGTATCCGGCGGTTCCGTGGTCGCAATGGCAACGGTTGCCGTCGCGGTCACACCGGGCACTGGCGTCGCCGTGATCACCGTCACCGCGGGCGTCTGCGTCGGTCCCGGCGTGCCGGTGATGATCGTCACGGCAGGCGTCGGGCTGAGCAGCGGCAGACCGGGCGTCGGCGGTTGGGCGGGCGGCGCGGGAGCCTGAACCAGCGGCAGCGCCGTGCAGGGTCCGACCACGAACGTCACGCGAGCCGACACCCATCCGAGGAACGTTTCGCCCTGAACCGCGTACCAGTCCCCCTCCTGGCTGATGCCGACAATCGGAATAGCGCGACCGCGCGGCAGCAGGGTAATCACCGGGAAGTTCAAGCCCGGACCGCTGCGGATGTTCACGTTGACGAAGCTGCTCGCGGCGCACACGTTCGGCAGCGGGATCGGCTGGAAGGGAATCGTCGTGAAATCGATCTGTACCGGCTCCGGTCCGAACACGCACGGCGCGTTGCTGAGCGTGAAGGTGATGTCGCCCACGGCTTCCGCCGTGCCGATCACGGTCACTTCATGCAGGTCGTCGCCGGGACCAAAACTCAGGCAGGCGTTGTCCAGGTCGCCGCTCAGCGAGGCAGTGACCTGACCCGTGCTGTCGCGCACCTGAATCGTCGCGTCGAGGAAGAACGGCTCCGAATCGATCAGAAGCGTCGTCGCAAGGAACGGATCGGTGTTAAACGCGAACACCTGATCGACCGGATCGAGCGGGAGTCGGATGACCGCCGGTTCCTGCGGGATCAGCACCGTCGTCACCACCTGCGGGCGCACTTCCAGCGTCAGCAGGAAATCCCCCGGCGTGCCGGAGACGACCAGCGTATAGGTGCCGGGAACCAGCAGTCGATAAACAATCAGCGCGTCATTCGCTGCCGGAAACGTCGGGATATTATCGATGGTGGTCAGCACTTCTTGCAGGGGTCCGAACAGCGTCAGGTTCGGATCCATACCCGGTGTAATACCGACGACGCGGGCAGTCACGAGATCGCCCGCGTTTCCGGCAAAGCTGTAGGCAATCTGCTCGCCATCCGTGTTAATGCGACCGACGACCGAGGTGCCATATTCAACCGTCGCGATCTGCTGTGCCTTCGCGACGCTGGACGAGCCAAAGGCGACCGCGAGTACGAGACACAAGGCGAAGCTGAGCGCTAACCAGCGAATAATCCGAGGTTTCATGCGTCGATACTCCTGTTATCCGAGCCGCGTTAATTACAATCGAAATCACATTATAGATTCCTTTATTGTTTATTCAAGGATGGAAATGATGAGAACTTGCGGCAGTCGTCGCATCGAGGTAGGAAATTAGTCCCAGTCGTTGTAATACCGCTCGCAGGAATTTACGGTTATGGAAGTTAACGCGAAGGCAGCACTTGGTCGGGTGACCGGCTCGGTCGCCCCTTTTGCGAAGTTGCCGAATGCACTGCATCACGCCATTCCCCACTCCCGGCGGGCGCGAGGTCGTGGGTTTAGAGGGCGAACGCCGTTATCAAAGACGCGCTTAGACGCCCGCCGCGCTGCGCCCTTGCATTGTCATCGAAATGCCGATCAGGACGGTCGACATGACCAGAATCAACGTCGAGATGGCGTTAATCTCCGGTGTGACCGACAGCTTGAGCAAGCCGTACACGAACACGGGCAGGGTGGTGGTGCCGACGCCGGAGGTGAAGAACGTGATCACGAAGTCGTCCAGCGACAGCGTGAACGCCAGCAGCGCGCCGGACACAACGCCGGGCAGAATGAGTGGAAAGGTGATGCGCCAGAACGTGCGCCACTCACTCGCGCCGAGGTCGCGCGCGGCTTCTTCCAGCCGGGGATTCATGTCGGCAAGGCGGGCGCGCACGACGATGGCGACGTAGGACACGTTAAAGGCGACGTGCCCGATGATGATCGTGCCGAAGCCCGGCTGCGGCTGCGTGCCGGTGAGCGGTCCGAAGAAGGCAAACAGGCTGCTGAAGAAGATCGCCAGCGAGACGCCCTGGGTGATCTCCGGGATGACCACGGGCAGGTACAGCAGGTTATCGACCAGGCGCTTGCCGGGATAGTTGCCGCGCGCGAGGCTGAGCGCGACCGCCGTGCCCAGGGTGGTGGCGACCACGGTCGCCGCCAGCGCGATGATCATGCTGTTGCCGAGCGAATTGAGCATAAGCTGCGTCGAGAAGCGGGCTTCGGTGCCGACCACGTCGTTGAAGATGTTCTCATACCAGCGGGTGGTAAAGCCGCGCCACGTCGAGATCGTGCGCGAGTCGTTGAAGGAAAAGAGGACGAGCAGCGCGATGGGCGCCCACAGGAAAAAGTAGGCGAAGATCGGATTGAGGATCAAGCCAAGCTTGCCGATTCGACGCAGCAGCAGGTCGCGGCGGATTTTCGCCTCGTCAAATTGAATCGGGCTGGCGGTCGGGCGCGCGGACGGGAGGGTGCGTGCCATGATCGCGTCTCCTAGCGCTCGCTGCCGAAGCGGGTGTACACCAGCAGCCCGATGCTGACCAGTCCCAGGGCCTCGACGGCGCCCCGGAAGCCGCGGCGGGCCGACCACGCGGTCAGGGCCGCCATGGCGAGGGTGAACTGCCAGTCGACCTTGGGCAGCCCGCGATGGCGCGCCTTGCGCAGCCCGGCCACCGTCTTGGCCCAACCGAAGGCCTCCTCGATCCGCTTGCGGATGCGCAGGCTGATGGCATAGCCGGGATGCCGTGTGGTCCGGCCGTCGATCGCCGAGCGCCGCCCATTGGTGTTCTGCGCCACATGCGGGGTGACGTTGATCTCGCGGAGTTCGGCCACGAAGTCCTGCGTGTCGAAGCCCTTGTCGCCCGCCAGCGTGACCTTTTGTCGCCGGTCGGCATGGGGCTCCATCAGGTGCAGCGCGGCCAGCCGTTCGGCATGGCCCGAGGCGCGGGTGGCGACCGCGCCGACGATCAGCCCATTCCGGTTTTCCATCAGCGCGTGACCCATGAACGCCAGCTTGGCTTCCTTGCCGCGCCCCTTGCGGTAGAGCCTGGCATCGGGGTCGGTGGTCGAGGCGTGGGTCTCGTTGCGGCGCTTCTGGCCATGGAAGTCCTGCTCGCGGCATCGTCAGGTTGTTGGGGTGGTGGACGCGTTTGAGCGCGCGGTACGAAACCCAACAAGCTTACGCGGTCTTACGCGGTCCTCTGGACGCACGTCTCCTGCCGCCAGATCCGGAATGCCTTGGCGCGGGCATCGCGGTACTCAGCGGCGGTCATCAGATGCCGCC
>CALMDI010000240.1 GCA_937864975.1 uncultured Chloroflexota bacterium
CAAGATGGTCAACGAGCCGATTGCCGTTAAGGTGATGGAAGTCGACCGCAGCCGCAACCGTCTCATCCTGTCCGAGCGGCAGGCATCGCGCGAGTCCCGCGAAAAGCGCAAGGAAAACTTGATTAGCCAGCTTCGTCCCGGTGAAATCCGCGTCGGGCGGGTGGTCAGTCTGGAAGACTTCGGCGCCTTTGTGGACGTGGGCGGCGCGGAAGGGCTGGTGCATCTCACGGAACTGTCGTGGCAGCACGTCACCCACCCGCGCGAGCTGTTGCAGGTGGGTCAGGAAGTGAAGGTCGAGGTCATCAGCGTCGACCGCGAGCAGAAGCGCATCGGGCTGAGCATCAAGAGCCAGGAATCCGACCCGTGGGACATGGTTGCCATCAATTACAACGTGGGTCAGCTGGTGCAGGCGCTCGTCACCAAGCTCACCAAGTTCGGCGCGTTCGCCCGGTTGGTCGACGTGCCGGAGATCGAAGGCTTGATTCACATTTCGGAACTTTCGGACCGCCGCGTGAATCACCCGCGCGAGGTCGTGCAGGAAGGCGACAAGCTGACGCTGCGCGTCGTCAAAATGGATATCGCAAACCGCCGTCTGGGGCTGAGCCTGAAGAAGGTAAACTCGGCGGAATATCTCGATCAGGACTGGTCGATGGTCGGCAGCGACGTGGAATTAGCCCCCACGAGCGAGGCGACCGCCGAACCGGAAGCGCCCGAAGCGGAACCCGTGGACAAGGTCAGCGAGCAGGAAGCGCCGGAAGCGACGATGTCAAACGAGATTGCCGACCAGATCGAGCCGCCCGTGCCCCTGGACGAGACCGCCGTTGACTCGACTGCTGAGAGCGATGAACCCGACGATCAGACCGGCTAGGACGACGCTTTCGTCCCGTGGTTCCGCATGGTAAGGGATTGCGCCCCCGCGTCGTCCCGTAACGGGATGCACGCATACCCCCTTTTCTCTCCGGTTTTGCGTCATCCAAGCCATGCTTCCTTCATGGCATCGCCGCCCCTGGCTCCGCTGCTTCTAACCAACCATTCATGCCCGCGCACACTTACGAAGCCAACCTCTAGTGTGCTATAATCAGGGATAGGTTATAGTGAGATAAACCATCCACCGATTCTCTCATCCACCATTGTCCGAGGAATTGGATATCCGCAGCCCACATTGCAGCCCATTTAGGTCATGAGATCGTTAGCAAAACGCCGGAGGTCGTCACGGAGCGACCGCTGGTGGCGGAGGTAAGGTTACCGTGCCGAATAAGATGGAGCGCTTTACGCAACGGGCGCGGCGCGTTCTGAGTCTCGCACAAGAGGAAGCCGAGCGGCTTCAGCATAACTACATTGGCACCGAACATCTGCTGCTCGGGCTGATCCGCGAAGAAGGCGGCGTCGCAGGGCGCGTCCTGCGTGAACTCGGTTTAGAGCAGCGTCGTGTCGAAGAACTGGTAGAGCGCATGACACGCGCGACGATCCGCGCGACCGGGTCGCAGCCGGAACTCTCCCCCGGAACGAAGCGCGTTCTGGAGTTGGCGGTCGACGAAGCCCGCCGCATGGGGCATCACTACATCGGCACCGAGCATCTGCTGCTCGGTTTGATGCGTCAATCCGAAGGCGTGGCAATCGATATTCTGAAGCGTCTGGGCGTCAGCCCGGAAGAGGTGCGTCGTCTGACGCGCCGAGTGTTACAGGAGAGTCCGGTGCAATCCAATCAGCCCAGCCAGGAAGAACCGCGACCTCGGCGTCCGCGCAACGAAGGCAAAACGCCGCTGGTCGATCAGCTTGCGACGGATTTGACGGCGCTCGCGCAGGAGGGCAAGCTGGATCCCGTGGTCGGTCGCGAGACCGAGATCGAGCGCGTGATTCAGGTGCTCAGCCGCCGCCGCAAGAACAACCCTGCACTCATTGGTGAACCCGGTGTCGGCAAGACTGCCATCGTGGAAGGTCTCGCGCAGCGCATCGTCATGGGCGAAACGCCGAAGCCACTGCTGAACAAGCGCGTGCTGCAGCTCGACGTCGGCTCGCTCGTCGCCGGAACGATGTATCGCGGTCAGTTTGAAGAACGCCTGAAGCGCGTGATTGAGGAATTGAAGTCGTCCGACAGTATCCTCTTTATTGACGAAGTGCATATGCTGGTCGGCGCGGGTTCCGCGGGCAGCAGCGTCGACGCCGCCAACATTCTCAAGCCGGCGCTGGCGCGCGGTGAGCTTCAATGCATCGGCGCGACGACGCTGGACGAATACCGCAAGCACATTGAGAGCGATGCCGCGCTGGAGCGCCGCTTCCAGCAAATTCTGGTTGCCGAGCCGAGCATCGAAGAAACCATCGAAATCCTTCAGGGAATCAAGGTTCCCTATCAGGAGCATCACAACGTCGAGATTACCGACGAAGCCATCGAAGCCGCCGCGAACCTGTCGGCGCGTTACGTGCCGGATCGTTTCCTCCCCGACAAGGCGATTGACCTGATCGACGAAGCGTCGGCACGCCTGCGTATGTACAAAAGCCCCGAAGCGGCATCGGTACGCCGCACGGAAACGGAACTGCGCCAGGTCGAAGAAGACCTGCGTATCCTCGAAGCGGAAGATCCCGACGATGAGGAAGTGACGCACCTGCGCCAGCAGCGCGAGAGCCTGAACGACACGCTCGCGTCCCTCAAGTCGAACTGGAATGAAGAAACCAACCAGCCCCGGCTGAGCGCTGAAGACATCGCCGAAGTCGTGGCGATGTGGACGGGCATCCCGGTCATGCGGATCGCGGGCGAAGAAAGCTCCCGCCTGATGCAGATGGAAGAAGCGCTGCATAACCGCATTGTTGGGCAGCACGAGGCGATTGAGACGATTGCCAAAGCGGTTCGCCGCGCCCGCGCCGGTCTGAAAGACCCGCGCCGCCCGATTGGCTCGTTTATGTTCCTCGGACCCACGGGTGTCGGCAAGTCGGAATTGACGAAGTCGCTGGCGGAATTCCTGTTCGGCAGCGAAGACGCGCTCGTGCAGTTGGACATGAGCGAGTTCATGGAGCGGCATTCGGTCGCCCGTCTCGTCGGCTCGCCTCCGGGCTACGTCGGTTACGAAGATGCGGGGCAGTTGACCGAAGCCATCCGTCGCCGCCCGTACAGCATCGTCGTCTTTGACGAAATCGAGAAGGCGCATCCTGAAGCCTTTAACATGCTGCTTCAGATCATGGAAGAAGGTCAGTTGACGGATGCCCGCGGACGCCGCGTCGACTTCCGCAACGCGATCATCGTCATGACCAGCAACATCGGCGCGGACACGATCAAGCGTGGCACCACGCTCGGCTTCACCGTCCCCATCGGCGACACCGAGAAGGACGAAAAGCTGGTCTACGACGACATGCGTAAGAACGTGATCGAGCAGCTTCGCCGCGCCTTCCGTCCCGAATTCCTGAATCGTGTCGACGCAACCGTGGTTTTCCGCGCGCTCACCCGCTCGGAGATCAAGCAGATTGTCGATCTGGAACTGGATAAGGTGCGCGAGCGCTTGATCGAACACGCGATCACGCTGGAAATCGACGACTCCGCGCGCGAGTGGCTCGCGGAAAAGGGCTACGATCCCGACTACGGTGCGCGCCCGCTGCGCCGCCTGATCCAGAATCAGATCGAAGACACACTTTCGGACGGCATCCTGTCCGGCAAGTTCCAGATCGCCAGCATGATCCGTGTCACAACCCACGAGGGCGAGCTGGCGCTCGAACCGGCGCACGAAGGCGAAGCAGCCGAAGTCGAAGCACCCGGCGTCTGAGCGTTCCGCAAGTAATAGCAACGAGGTCGTCACGGTGACGACCTCGTTTTGTTTCAGCCAAACGAGCCGGAGAAGCAATAGACGGGAATGCGCTAATACAGCGCCTGGTTAGCGCCGTCCGGTGTCGATGAAGTTGGTCTTCGCCTGATCGTCCTGATCCTCGCCGGAAGACACGGTTTGCCCGCGCAGCGCGTTCTTCATCGCGTCGAACCCGGCGCGGTCGCCGCGCGCAAGGAACAGCGCCTGCTCGCGCCACGTCGTCAGGTTCGGCGCGAGGCGCATCCCCGCCGCCTCCACTGCCGCGCGCAGTTCGTCGTCGCTCGTCATCGACAGCTTGACGTAACTGTCGATCCCGGCGCGGCGCAGCGCCTCCTGCATTTTTCCGCCAATCCCGTGCAGCATCGTCAGGTCATCCGGCTGATCCGTGGACGCTTTACCGCTCGCGGATGTTGGGCTGATTTCCTCACGAGGCGCCAAATCGGCGGCGACCCCTTCACTCGCACGATCATTCAGAACGTCGTCCGCGATGTCCGGGCGCGTCGAGTCGGCTCCATAGGCATCCGTCGGCTGGGGCGGCGCGGACGTCGAATCGAGCACCGTCTTCTTTTCCGGTTCCATCGGCTCGATGCCTTCGCCGAAGCCCTCGCCGGTCGTCACCGTGGTCACGGGCGGCATCGTCGTTGGCTGCGTATAAGCAACGTGCTCACCACTCTGGAATTCATTTTCGGCGGTCTGCGAGGGTTGCAGAATGGTTTGATCCTGTTCCAGTCGTTGCGCTTCGCTCCGCTCCGGCTTGGGCACTTGAACCTTCCCGGTCGGCATTTCGTGCCTCGCCGGGTCTTTCTGCTGGATGGGTGCTTGCGGCTTGACGATAGCGCCCGTATCCGTTTCAGAGGGGGGATTCAGCGCGCCTTCAACCGTCTTGGGCGGCGCGAAGTCGCCCGCCGTCTCGATGTCGTCCAGCTCGCGCTCCTCTTCCAGCGGCGGTTCCGGCGCTCCCGCCGGCGCGACAGGCGGCGTCAGCGTTTCGGGAGCCGCGATCACGTCGGGGTCAGCCGCTTCCTCATCCGAGTCTTCCGGCACATCTGGCGTCAGCGTTTCCGGCGCGGGGATCACCGGCTGCGACTCCTGCTCGTCGAGCGGCTCGCGCACGTTCACCTCGCCTGCCTGTTCCGGTCCGGCAATTTCGCGCGTCGCGGCGCCCCCCGCGATGGTATAGTCGCGCACGGTATAGGCGCGCGCGCCGCTTGCCGACTCCGGCGCGATGCGTCGTCGCACGCGCTCGGCGGTGGTGGCTGCCAGCCCTGCCGCGACCAGCACGACAGGCAGCCAGAAGTCGATCAGGGGTCGCTGATCGACGATGTAATTCATCACGAGAAACAGCGCCAGCGTGAACAGAACCGCGGCGATGAGCGTTCGTGTCGAACGATCAGGTGCCATACGTCCTCCCCAATCATGGGAATGGGTGCATTGAAGTTTCTATAGATATTAAGGCATCGAGAGAGTGAAGTCAAAAACGCGGGGCGCTTGAATGAAACATCGTTTAGAAACGGGTGTTGCGCATTCCTGATTGATTTTTTAAAGGTTTAACCTTAAAATAAGATCAAACCGAGCCGAAGACTGGCCGTACCGGTAAGCTGCTCAGCCAAACTGAGCTAGGCTCTTCCACCCCTTAGTGGGTGGTTTTTTTATACTTCGATGATAATCTTCTTTCGCTTCGCAACTTCGAATAGATCAGCAATCTCGCTATTCGGCTGGTCATGTACGTCACGGACTAATCCTGCAACAGCGTCCGCCAAGCGTGTAATTGCGTTTGTCTCATCTTTTGTAATCCCTCGTACGTCGCGTACTAGTATGCCAATTGTCCGAAGCATTTGCGCGTATTCGCGACGTTTTGTTTTACTCAATGCATCTACCCGTACTGTCACTTTATCTTTTTGTGATGTGTGTTCTAACAACAGCGCACGGCTTATCGCATTAACGGTTGCCACATCATAATCCTTTCGGTCTTCGAAGATGCTGTAACGAATACGTCCTCGAAAGCGCGGTTCCGCAAAAATGCGGCGGATATAGTCGAGCCGTTGTTCATGTTTCGCTTTGCCCCACTTGAATTTCCCTTTGCCGCTTACTTGTTCAGCCTGTTCGCAGAATGTATAGAGTTCGTCGTGTTCTCCTTGGAGTACAATGTTCGCCACAATGAAAACTCGCCCTGCGGTCTCCGAACCATTTTCGTCTGTATAACAATACACTCTGGTCATTGATCTTTCCTGTAGTTGTACTGTCACCTTACCCACACGGTATCAAAAAACAGGACAGGCAGATTGAGTTTCAAGACCCCACTGTGAACATATAGATGTTTTCAATTGCACATCACGCCTCCCTCACATTACAGCGCAGATTGTGGTATCTTATCCGCGCATTCAACCCCTAGACAGAAAGAATTCCCATTATGGACACTGCGCGTGCCAGTGGAATACTGCTTCATCCGACCTCGCTTCCGGGGCGCTTTGGCGTTGGTGACCTCGGCGAATGGGCGTACCGCTTTGTCGATTTCCTGGTCGAGACCGAGCAGCAGTTGTGGCAGGTACTGCCGATTGGTCCGACCAGCTATGGCGACTCGCCCTACCAGTCGCTGTCGACCTTCGCGGGCAATCCGCTGCTCATCAGCCTCGACAAGCTCGTGGGCGAAGGCTGGCTGACCAACGACGACCTGTCTACAGTGCCGCCCTTTCCCGACCATCGCGTCGATTACGGTCCGGTCATCGAGTACCACGACCAGATGCTTGAGCTGGCTTACGACCGCTTCGCGGCGGGTAAGACCGAGGCGCAGGCAGCCGCCTTCGAGCAGTTCAACGACGAGAACGCCTACTGGCTGGACGATTTCGCCCTGTTCTTCGCCCTCAAGGAGCATTATGAAGGCAAGCCGTGGGTTGAATGGGCGCGCGGCGAAGCGCTGCACGAAGCCGACGATCTGCTCAAGGCGATGGACACCCACGCGCGCGCCATTGACGCGGCGAAGTTCCGCCAGTGGCAGTTCTTCTCCCAGTGGTACGAATTGAAAGCCTACGCCAACGAGCGGGGGGTCAAGCTGATTGGCGATCTACCGATCTTCGTAGCGCACGACAGCAGCGACGTGTGGGCGAACCGCGACCAGTTTCATCTGGACGAAGTCGGCAACCCAACGGTCGTCGCGGGCGTCCCGCCGGATTACTTCAGCGAGACCGGGCAGCGCTGGGGCAATCCGCTCTATCGCTGGAACATCATGGCGCAGCAAAATTTCGGCTGGTGGATTCAACGGGTCGCGGCGACGCTCCAAACGGTCGATATCGTCCGCATCGATCACTTCCGCGGCTTTGAAGCCTATTGGGAAATCCCGGCGACGGAGCCGACTGCCGTCATCGGGCGCTGGGTGTACGCGCCGGGCTTCCAATTCTTTACCGTTCTACGGGAAACCCTGGGCGGCAACCTGCCGATTATCGCGGAAGACCTGGGCGTGATCACGCCGGGCGTCCGCGCGCTGCGCGACGACTTCGGGCTGCCCGGCATGAAGGTGCTGCAGTTCGCCTGGGGCGGTCGCGGCGGCGAAAACAGCTTCCTGCCGCATAATCATGTCCCCAACTGTGTCGTCTATTCGGGCACGCACGACAACAACACCACGGTTGGCTGGTGGCGCAACCCCGAAGAAGTCGACGATTACATCCGCCACCGCCTCGGCAGCTATATTGGTCAGTTTGTCGACGAAATCAACTGGACGCTGATCCGACTGGCGTTCATGTCCGTGGCGCACACAGCCGTCGTGCCGATGCAGGACGTGCTTGGTTTGGGCGAGGAAGCGCGGATGAACACGCCGGGGAAAAGTGAAGGCAACTGGTCGTGGCGGATGACGCTGGATCAGTTTCGCGGCGCGCCCCGGCAGCGCCTTGCCGACCTCACTCGCCTGTACGGGCGCGACCGCGCGTCGGTGCCCGATCTGGTCGAAGCATCGTAACCGCTCGCAAACCTGTTTCTGCAGCAGTTCACACCGGATTTCGCGCGCCGCCCGCTATACTAGGGGCGAATGTGCCTGGCAACCGCGGAGGGAACGCAATGACGACATGGATGATCGTCGAGGACGAGCCGGACGTTTACGAGATGCTGCTGGCGATGTCGGAAATTATGGGCAATGACGGGATCGCCTTTGTCGATGGCGACGAGGCGATTGCGTGGATAGAAGACGTCGACAACGGGCAGTTTCACGGAGAACTACCGGACCTCGCCCTGATCGACATCCTCCTTCCCAGCGGCATCAGCGGCGCGATGGTCAGCGAGCGTCTCCGCAAGAGCGCGATTCTCGGTCAGGTGCCTATCGTCCTGATGACCGGCTTCCAGCTTTCGGACGCCGAGGAAGGTGAAGTCGTTGCCAAAGCAGGCGCGGACCTGCTGATCCGCAAACCGCTGCCCGCGCTTGCCGAGCTTCAGCGCACCCTCGAAAGGGTCATTGCCCGGCGCGCCAATCCCCACCCCTGATCGTAACCACCGCTCTTTACGGAGATCCCATTGAAGACGGTTCTTTGCTACGGCGACTCGAATACGTGGGGTGCCGATCCGGTGTCTCGCGGTCGTTTTCCTCTCGACGTTCGTTGGACGGGCGTGCTTCAGGCGGCGCTCGGCGGGGGCTACCGCGTGATCGAAGAGGGCTTGAACGGGCGAACCACCGTCTGGGATGACCCGATTGAAGGCTACAAAAATGGCAAGACGTATCTCATCCCGTGCCTCGAAACCCACCGCCCCCTCGATCTGTTGATCCTCATGCTCGGCACCAACGACCTGAAGAAGAAATTCTCGCTGACGGCATACGATGTTGCACAGGGCGCGGGCGTGCTGGTACGCGAGGCACAAATCAGCGCCGCGGGCATCGACAGCGCCGCGCCGCGCGTCCTGCTGCTGTGCCCGCCGCCGTTCGCGCCGATGGCGGGGACGCGCTATGAAGAAATGATGGAAGGCGCGGAAGAAAAATCGTTCCGCCTCGCGCCCCATTACCGCCGAATCGCGGACGAGTATGGCTGCGATTTCCTCGACGCGGGACAGGTCATCGTCTCCAGCCGCGTGGACGGCTTTCACCTCGACGCGAGCGAGCATCAAAAGCTGGGTCTCAAGCTTGCGGAACTTGTCCCCACGATCATCGGGTAAAAGCAAACGACTCAAAGAGAAACAGAGGCACAGAGGGGATTGTCTCTGCGCTTTTGCGGACTTTGCGTTAAGTCGTTTCTTTTCATTTTCAGTTAGACAATTTCAATGGTCGCGGTCGCGGGTTCAAGCCGCATCGTGCGCGCCGTGATCGTGACCGTTCCCGGCTCGCGGCGCGCTTTCACAAACAGCCCCGCCTGACCGCCCACCAGCGCGAACGGGTTTTCGCCGATCAAATCCGCCGGACCTTCGATCTCAAATGAAACGGGCTGCGTCGCATAGGGCAAGCGGTTGCCGTACTTATCGACGATCCTGAACCAAAGCCACGTCATATCCGCGCCGTCGGCATGTAACTCGGCGCTGCCCGGCGTCAAAACCAGCGCGCGCGGCAAGCCCTCGCCGTCATACAGGGCTTCGGCAACGCCAGTCCCATTCCGGTAGCCGACGATGCGTAAATCGTGGAACTCGCGTCCCCAGGTCATGTGCATCGCCAGTCCCGGCACGGTGAACGGTGGATGCGGCAGGCTGCCATACGCTGCGCGGTCGGGCTGGAAGCGTCCATGTCGAAACGGACCGACAAACACTTCGATCTCGTCGCAGTTGCTGAACACGATCAGCGGGTCGTTGCCGCCCTCGCTTCGGTCGCCCATCGTCCAGTAGGTCGAGGCGCGCAAAACCGGGCGCACGTCGGGCGAAATCTGGCTTTCATAGAGGTAGGCGGCGAACTTCGGCAGGCGAAAAATGTCCATCACGCCGTGGTAGCAAATGCGGTCGCCGGAGCCGAACTCCTCGTGGGTGTTGTAATCGAACGCGCACCAGCCAATCGCGCCCGCCACGCGCGGGTTTGCCGCCGCCGCGTTCTGAATCCGCGTGTGCCGCAGCGCGTGTTCCGTCGCCCGCTCTTCCTGATCCCAGGTTTTCGTCGGGTACATGTGCCCGCTGAATTCCGTCACCAGGTGCGGCGTCTGCTCCGGCTCGATGATCATGTTCGAGAAGTCGTTATAGGTGTACACATCTTCCAGAAATTCGCTGCCGCGAAAATTTCGCACGCCGCCTGTCTGGCGGGTCGGGTCAAGCTGGTGCGCCAGCGCGTTCGTCGCCGTGTACAGTCCCGTGTCGTCCAGCGATTCGTTGATGCGTACGCCCCACAGAATGATCGACGGATGATTGCGGTCGCGCACGATCATCGCTTCCACGTCGCGCAGGCTGAGCGCCTTCCAATCCTCGTCGCCGATGAACTGCCAGCCGGGGATTTCCTCGAACACGAGCAGCCCGATCTCGTCGCACCGGTCGAGAAAATGTGGCGACTGCGGATAATGCGACGTGCGGACGATATTGCAGCCAAGCTCGTATTTGAGGATATCGGCATCCTGCCGCTGCAACCGCGCCGGAGCCGCCGCCCCGATGTACGGATACGTCTGGTGGCGATTCAAGCCGCGCAGCTTGAGCGGCTGCCCGTTTAAATAGAAGTTGCCATCCTCGCTGAAATGCGCCGCGCGGAAGCCACAGCGCGTCTCGACGGTATCGCCGTCCCCGTTCAGGCTGACGCTGAGCGCATACAGCGCGGGATTCTCCGGCGTCCACAGCGCCATAGGCGGCAGAGAGTCGAACCGCAGCGTGGCTGCCTGCTCGCCGCGCGCGGGAATGGTGATAGTTTCCACCGCCCGCTGACCGACATCTGTTAGATCAACCTGAATCTGTGTCGTTGCCGCCTGACCCGATTGATTTATCACATACACGTCGACTTCAAGCCGCTGAGCATCGCTCAGAACGTCGCGCGGCTTGACGAAAATCTGCTTGATGTGAATCGGCTCCACGTACCGCAGCCACACGTCGCGGTAGATGCCGCCGAACGTCAGGTAATCGACCACGTAGCCATACGGCGGAATGTCCACGCGCTCGGTCGAGTCCAGCCGGACGGTCAGCACATTTTCGCCATTGTAGAGTGAGTCGGTGATGTCGAACGAAAACGGCGTGAAGCCGCCGCCGTGCGAGCCGACGTTCTGCCCGTTGAGGAACACGGTGCAGGCGATCATCGCGCCGTCGAAGTCGATGGTGACGCGCCGCCCGTCGCGCGGTTCCGGCAGCGTAAACCGCTGGCGATAGGTGGAGATGAACTGGTACTCGTCGTTGTCGAAATTATGATGCGGCAGGACGATGTTCGTGTGCGGCAGCGTGACCGTTTCAAACGCGCTGTCCGGCTCGCGGTCGTCTAATTCGCGCGGGCAATAAAGCCAATCGTCGTTGAAAGAAAGGATCGTTCGCAATGGTATCAACCTTCAGCCGTGAAGATCAGAAGTTGATTTTAATTCGCATTGTCGGAACGTCAAGCGCTTAACTATTAGTCCTCTAACTACGATTGCCAGCTCAATTTTCCCTGATATATGATCGGCGTGCCCTTTCTCGACCGTCAGTCCTCGCCCCTCGAACCTGCATAAAGCACCTGCGCCCCAGCCGTCGCCTCACAGACGTAGATCGCGGGGATCAAGCCGGTGGCTACTTTGTAGCAGGTCGCCACGTCCAGCGCGAAGGTGGGCGCTGCCTCGGCGCGCACCAGTGCCACGCAGCAGCCCCCAAAGCCACCGCCCGTCATGCGCGCCCCAAAGCACGCGGCGTGCCCCTGCGCGCAGTCGACCATCGCGTTCACTTCGTCGCGCGAAATCTCAAAATCGTCGCGCATACTCGCGTGACTCGCATCCATCAGACGACCGAGTTCCGCGGCGTCTC
>CALMDI010000241.1 GCA_937864975.1 uncultured Chloroflexota bacterium
CCGACGCGCTCGACGAGACGAGCGCGCACCTGACCACGCTCGGACTCGTGCGCCTGAACCGGGCCGTGGAGCTCGACGGCGCCACGCCGGCCGAGGCCGCCGCGCAGTGGTGGGAGGGCTACTGAGCCACCCCGCGGCCGGCGTCGGCGCGACGCCTGCATCCGGGGCCTCGCCGGTCTCCCGGCGTGGCCCCGGGCGCAGGTCCGGTCACTCGGGCTGCCTCGACCACCTCTCCAGCCGACTCGTCAGGCCCGCCTTCACGAGCACCGCGACGACGACCGCGGTCGTTGCGAACTCGATCCCGAGGAGCAGCCCGTGGCCGGCCCGGTCGGTCACCGTGCCGGTGGACTCGGCGATCGACGCCGGCGTCGGCCACCCGTAGGCCCCGGCCGCCCAGAAGTAGAGAACCGGGAACACGGCGAGCGCGACCAGCAGCAGCTCCGGCCCGACGCGCTTGGCCTTGCGCAGGCCCCAGATGCAGGTCGCCCAGACGCCTGCGAGCAGCCCCGTCACCACACCGATGACAATCAGCACGTCACCCACCTACAGCTGCCGCATCAGCGCGATGCAGTCACCGATGCCCAGCGCATCCTTCATCAGGTTGAGCGCCGACGAGGGCAGGCTCGCGATGGCCAGGTACTGCGTCCGGGTCAGGTACTTCATGACGTTCCCCTGAGCCCAGCCCCGTGCCAGGTCGTAGATCCTCCTGACGAAGTTCTGCGCTCCGCCGATCTTGTCGATCGCGCTCGACAGCGCGGCGCTCCGCTTGGCGATGCTCGCGAGCTTGGACGCGAAGTTGGCGAGCTTCGCGGCCGCGAAGATGAACGTTGCGAGGTTCGCGACACAGGCCGCACTGGTCCACGCCCACCACCACCAGCTGGGGTCCGCGACGACCGGATACGCGGTCGTGGCGTCGGTCTCGACGACCTGGGTCAGCGTCGTCCCGTCGATCTCGTAGCGGGTCGGGACGGCCGCGCCATTGGCGTCCACGGCCCACGCGGCACCGATCGTCGCCACTTCCTGCGACTCGATCGTGGTGGTGGTCGCAGCCGGTGCGACGGCGTCCAGCGCCGCCCACTGGGCGTCGGTGATCTCGGTGTCGTGCTGGACGTCCCCGAGGATGGCCGCCACCTCGGCGTCGATCCGGGCCTCCTCGCCGGGCAGCGGCTCGACGACCTCCATCGGGGCGGTGACCGAGATGGTCCCCTCCGCGTTCGGCGTGAGCTCGGCACCCTGCGGGAGATCCAGTGCGAACTCGATCCTGTCCGGCGCCGCGGTGTCGGCGAGCACCGCCGCCATCTGCACCCCGCCCTCGATCGCGCGAGTCACGACGTCGGTGCTCGGTGCCACGTCCTCGTGCACCACGGCGCCGTCCACGACGGTGCTCTCGCTCGAGCCACCCACTGGCGCGAGCCCGTACGACTCACCCTCCAGTGCGAGCGTCGCGCCCTCCTCGGTGAGGACCAGCTCTCCTCCGGCAGCATCGCTGCCCTCGAGCCCCTCCGAGGTCACCTGCAGCGTCACGCCCTCGGCCGCAGAAGCCGCCGCGGTCAGCTCGACCGCGCTGGCGGGCTGGGCTGCGTCGAAGTCCTCCGCGGCAGCCGCGATGGCGGCCCCGTCCGACGACGCCCCGTCCAGGACGGGGTCGGAGACGGTCACCCCAGGGACCGCTGCCGGATCCGTCGGCGTGTCGTCTGCCGCGGCATTGCTGACGTTCGCACCACTGATCACCACTGCTGCGGCGGCCACGATGCCCACGCACCGGATGCGTGGACCCCCCATGAAACCCTTGATTCGCACTCGTTCTCTCCCGTCACCCTGACACGCGGGGACCCGCGCGCAGCGGAACCTATTGGGCCGGAACCGCGCGGTAACGGAACGAATCATCACGCTTGAATCTCATCTGCGGCTCTCCGCACGGGAGCTGCCGGACGCGCACGGGGGCAGCAAGGGCGGCCGCCGCCGGGGTGTCGGCTCAGACGATGGCCCCCCGACCGGTGATGGCCCGGCCGACGATCAGCGTGTTGACCTCGCGGGTGCCCTCGTAGGAGTAGATCGCCTCGGCGTCGGCGACGTACCGGCCCACGTTGTGCTCGAGCAGGATGCCGTTGCCGCCCATGAGCTCGCGTGCCCAGCCGACGGTCTCCCGCATCCGCACGGTGCAGAACGCCTTGGCCATGGACGCGTGCTCGTCGGTCATCCGGTCCTCGCCCTGCAGCTGCGAGAGCCGGGCGCACATCGCCGCCGACGCGGTGATGTTGCCCAGCATGCGCACCAGCAGGTCCTGCACCATCTGGAACTCGATGATCGGCTTGTCGAACTGCGTCCGGTTCATGGCGTAGCGCAGCGCGTGCTCGTACGCGCCGCGGGAGCAGCCGACCGCCGACCACGCGACCCCGGCCCGGGTCAGGCGGAGCACGTTCGCCGTCTCGCGGAAGCTGTGCGCCTCCTGCAGCCGGTTCTCCTCCGGAACCCGGACGCCCTCCAGGGTGATCAGCGCGTTCTGCACCGCCCGGAGCGCGATCTTGTCCTCGATGTCGACCGTGGTGAAGCCCGGCGTGTCCTTCTCGACGACGAACCCCAGCACGCGCTCGGTCTCGACCAGAGCGGTTTCCAGGCTGCCCGTGACCCCCGCCAGCGCGCTGATGAACAGATTGCCAAAGGCATGACCGCCGAGGTCGCCGTTGCTGAAGCGATATTGAAACAACTGCGTCATCAGGCTTTCGTCGTCCGCCAGCGCGGCGATGTTGTTTCGCAGGTCACCGGGCGGAAGCACCTGCATGTCGCGTCGCAGTCGCCCGGAGCTGCCGCCGTCGTCGGCGACGGTCACGACCGCGGTGATGTTGCCGGTGACGGTTTTCAAGCCGCGCAGGATGCTCGGCAAGCCGGTTCCCCCGCCGATGGCGACGACCTTCAACCCTTTGTGACGGCGGCTGTGCGCGTACACCACGTCGACAACCGCGCCGCGGCGGTGCTTGCGATACGGCGCAATGATGTTAAACGACACGCGAAAAACGCTCCAGACCATCAGCCCGAGTCCCGCCAGCAGGATACCCGCGATTTCGATCCAGCCGACGGACGGTAATCGGATGGCGGTCGGACGCAGGTCAAGCGCTTTAATGATCCCCATTGCCAGAGCGAGCGCGACGATGGCTGTCGCCAACAGCAGCAGGATCAGCCATCGCTTGACCCCGATCCCAGGCGTGAGCCAACGTCTATACGCGCGTAACGTCGTCATGCAGCCCATTATCGCCCCGGACAGCATTATGAACAAGATAACACCGCCATATTACCCTGTCAAAGGTCAACCGGGTTGTCGGACGCGACTGGCTGAATCAGACGAAGTGCCAGCGCGGGGACAGGGACACATGTCAAGGGCTATTCCTGACAGATGACATTGCTCCGCGCCGCAGGAAGGCGCACAATGAAGACGAGAAGACAGCGAAAGGAGCGCCGTCGGTGGAGGCGACGCGACACGGGATCGAATGGCGGGGAACACGTTTTTCACAGGAGCGGAGGGATTGTGATGACAGCACTACAGGGTAAAGTGGCAATCGTGACTGGCGCGTCATCCGGCTTGGGGCGTGCCGTGGCGCTGGCTTATGCGCGCGAGGGTGCGTGGGTGGTGGTTTCCGACATCAACCCGAAGGACGGTGACGAGACGGTTCGCCAGGCGAAAGACAGCGGCGCGAACGCCATCTTTGTCGAGTCGGACGTCTCGAAGCCTGCCCAATGCGAGCGGCTTGTCGCCGCCACGCTCGACGCCTTCGGACGCCTGGATATTGCCTGTAACAACGCCGGAATCGGCGGCGAGGCAAACGCGACCGGAGATTACAGCATCGAAGGGTGGCAGAAGGTCATCGAAATCAACCTGTCGGGTGTTTTCTACTGCATGCGCTACGAGATTCCCGCCATGCTCAAATCGGGCGGCGGCGCGATTGTCAACATGGCGTCGATTCTAGGGCAGGTGGGGTTTGCACAGTCGCCCGGTTACGTCGCAGCGAAACACGGCGTTGTCGGTCTGACCAAAACCGCTGCCATCGAGTATGCCACGCAGGGGATCCGCGTGAACTCTGTGGGTCCCGCGTTCATTCACACCCCGCTGATCGCCGCAATGGAGCAGGATGAGGCGGTGAATAACTACCTGGTGTCGCTGCACCCCATGGGGCGACTGGGCAAGGCGGAAGAAGTCGCTAACATGGTTCTCTGGCTAAGCACGGACAAGGCATCCTTCGTTACCGGGGCATACTATCCGGTCGATGGCGGCTACCTCGCCCGTTAGAAGGGGCATTACGTCCAGCCAGCGTGGGATGCGTGCCCCGACCACGGGTAACGTAACGTTCCCGCGCTGGTTAGCGTTCGACGCGCTGCGTTGCCGCCAGCAGGATAATCGTCGCGCCGAGCAGCGTGATGCCGCCGATGACGAGCGCCGCGTCGAACCAGAACTGTTCGGGGAACAGGCGAATGAGCGTGTCGGAATACAGGAACATCCACGAGCCTTCGGCGAAAAACAGGTTGTGAAATCCGGTAAAAAAGACGTCCCACTGAACGACCGAGAGGATGACGATACTGAGGATAAGCCCGTACGTCAGCAGGCTTCCGGCGACGAGCGCGCCCCGAAGATCGTCCCGTGTCGAGGGCTTACGTGCGAGCGCGTATCCGGCAGCGGCGACCCCTGCCACAGCGACGACCGCGAACAGGAACGTCGCCTGGGTGATGCCTTTCACGTCGCGCATGTGCTGCAGCTCGCGCGAATTAAAAAGCGCGGAGCCGTCCGGGAACGTCAGATCGTCAAGATAACCGATGCCTTCCGCGTTGAGTAGATAGCTCAAGGCATAGGGCGCATAACGAAGGCGGTCTGCCTGGGTAAAACCGTAGAAATCGGTCGGGAAGCCGGGACGGTCATACTCGAAACGCAGGAACGCCGGGGTCATGACCAGCCGGGCGCTCAACAGCACGAGCATTACCGGTATCATCAGCGTGATGTAAAGCCGGAGCAGGCGGGCGAGCCACCGGGATCGACGGTCAGGTGATGGAGTATCAATCATGAGATATCGCTCAAGGCTGTTGAAGCTGCTCCGCGCCGCCGGATATCAGAAAGTTGAGGACGAGCGAGTCGACAATCGTTTCGACGGGCGCGCGGTCATCCGTGAACACGATGTTCGACGTTTCGACGGGCACGAGCGACGCCGCGCCGAGCGCCAGGGCATTGCCTAAAATCGGATGCGTGCCGGGGGGCAGCAGCGCGAGATTTTGAATCAGATTGTCGGTCGTGGTCGGCTGTATGGTCGCGACGAGAATCGTGTTGAACGACGAGGGTACGTCCATCGCGTGAACGGTTGGAAACACCTGTAAAAGCGTCGTCGTCATGGCGTCGATCAGCCGCCGGTCGGTCGGCGTGCGCCCGACGTTGATGACCACCACGCCGTCGTCAGTCAGGTGGTCGCGCACTTCGCGGAAATATTCCACCGTCGTCAGGTGCGCCGGGATATACGGCGGGCGGTAGGCGTCAATGCCGATGACGGAATAGCGTTTGTTCAGCGTGTTCAGGATGTAGCGTCCGTCCTGCGCGTAGACGGTCAGGTTCGGCATCTTCTCGCGGTTCATGTCAAAAAACTTCTCACCCGCCTCGATAATGGTCGGGTCAATCTCGATGCCGTCGATGGGAATATCGCCATACGCGGCGGTGTACTGCCGCGCGACCGTGCCCGCCGCCAGCCCGACGAGCAGCAGCGACTCGACGTCATCGGGAACAAACGGTGGCGCGTTGAAATACGGCGCGATCAGGAAGAAGTCCCACGTGCGTCCAAACATCACCTGATCCGGGTGCCACTGGCTGTGGATCCCCTGACCTTCGTTCAGGTAGAGGTAGCGATTGCCTGCCGGGTCTTGCTGCACCTGAATATAGTTATAGGCGCTCTCGTCCTCAAAGAGAATGGTCGCGTTACCAACGGGCGGGCGCAGCGGTCCGTTCAGGACGAGGAGGGACACGACCGCAACGACGAGTGGCATCCACAATGTCCGCAGCGCCAGAGAGCGCCGCAGCCGCCATAAGCCGACAAATCCGACGACGTAAAGAACCGTTGCGAACAGCAGAAAGGTTCGAAACGTGCCAAGCTCAGGGATGAGCAGCAGGACGGGCGCGAACGTGCCGACGAGGCTGCCAAGCGTGCTAATGGCGTAAATTCTGCCAGAAGTTTTGCCCGCGCTGCGAACGTCCGTCACTGCCAGCCGAATCGCGAACGGCGACACGCAGCCAAGCAGCGTGATCGGCGCGGCAAACAGCACCAGCACCGACAGGAACGAGCCGAGCGCCAGCGCCGCTTCCGCGCCGACCACCGCGCTCGCGGCTGTGGTCAGCACCGGGCGCGCGACGAGCGGAATCAGCGCGCTCAGAAACGCGCCCCAGACAAGGATGCCATAAAAGGTCGTGCGGTGCGGCGAGCGGTCTGCCCAGCGCCCGCCAACCGTGTAACCGATGGTGAGATAGAGCAGCATCAGCCCGATCACGTTTGCCCAGACGAGATTGCTCGTTCCAAAGACGTTGCCGAGCAATCTGGACGCGCCCATTTCGACCGCCATCGTCGTCATGCCCGCCGTGAACACGGCGACGTAGAGAAAGGCGTTCGGGCGGCGCGGCTGATCGCCGGTTGTCGAGATAAAATTTGCGGGTTGGGTCACAAAGATTGGATTTCGTCTACGATGGCGCCGACGTTACGCGATGCGACTGTGGACGACGCGCCCGCGCTCGCGCGGTTTATTCCTACGATATGGCGTGATGATAACCCGGACGTTGAATTTGTTGCCAGCGCCCTTCGCGTTTTGACGCGCCGTACGATGGTGGCATTGGATGGCAATACGCTGGTTGGCTTTATCGATGCGTTTCCCACAACGTCGAAGGATGGCGTCGAGCGTTGGGAGATCGACCTGCTGGCGGTCGCGCCGGAGTGCCGCCTCCAGCACGCGTCCTAACCCCCGGTCAGCGGACCACGCCGGTCCCGGTGATGTCGATCTCGCAGAAATGGGCGTGCGAATCCGCGAGATCGAGTTGGATGGCGCCCCTGGTCTTGGCCCAGCCGCGCCCAGCCTCGGCGAAGGTGTATTCAAAGCCGTTCGGCAGGTTGAAGCGCGCCCGGTGCTCCTGCTTTGTGACCGGGTTCAGGATCGGCTCGCCGCGGGCTTCAACCACCTCGGGAACATTGAAGCGCGCCTTGCGCCCATCCACGTCGATATCGAGGTCGATCCTGGTGAAGATCGGATCGTGCAGCTTTTCAAGCGTCGATGCGAAGACGTTGAAAATCGTCGCTCCCGGCTCGGTGTCCTGACCGCTCAAAATCCGCAGGAGCGCGGCAC
>CALMDI010000242.1 GCA_937864975.1 uncultured Chloroflexota bacterium
CAAACGCCTGTCCATCCTGCACGCCGCCCAGTGTGACGTTATTCATCGTCCCCTGAGACGCCGCCGGAACCCGGTCAGGCAGCGCCAGCGCCAGCGCGCCGAGCACCACGTCGACAATCCGCTGTCCGGTTTCGGTGTTCCCGACCGCGACCGCCGCCGGGAAGCGCGGATTAAGCAGGCTCGGCGACGGCGTAATCACCTCTATAGGCTCGAAACAGCCATGATTCACAGGCAGGTCATCCGTCGCCAGCAGGCGTACACAGTAATAGACCGCCGAGCGCACGATGGCTTCGACCGCGTTGACGTTTCCCGCGACCTGCGGCGCGCTGCCGCTGAAATCCACGGTCAGGCGGGAACCGCGAACATGCAAGGTGGCACAGATCGGGATGCGAAACTCCCGCTGACCGTCGCCTTCAAGCGCATCTTCAAACGTGAATTCGCCGTCAGGAATAGTTTCGATCAGAACTTCGGTCAACCGACGCGAATACTCCATGAGCGCCGCCGCGTGTTCCGACACGTGCTCCACGCCGTGCGCGGCGACGATTGCCAGCAAGCGCCGCTCCCCGACCCGCTGCGCGGCAAGCTGCGCCTCGAAATCGCCAAGCCGCTCCTCCGGCGCGCGGCTGTTCGCCGCGAGCAGCGTGAAGACGGCGTCGTTCCGGTTTCCACGGTCGATAAGCCTGACCGGCGGAATAATGACCCCTTCCTGATAAAGCTCCGTGCTGAGCGGCAGGGAACCGGGGGACATGCCGCCCACGTCCGCGTGGTGCGCCCGACTGGCGACAAAGAAACGCATGTGACCATCGACAAATATTGGAGATACCATCGTCACGTCGGGCAGGTGCGTGCCGCCATGATACGGATCATTCAAAATGATGCAGTCGCCGGGGTGAAACGTGTCAAACTGGCGGATCGCCGCTTCGACAGACGCGGGCATACTGCCAAGATGCACCGGAATGTGCGCCGCCTGCGCCACCATGCGCGCCTGCGCGTCGAACACCGCACAGCTAAAGTCCAATCGCTCGCGGATATTCGGGCTGAACGCCGCGCGCTGAAGCGTGACGCCCATTTCGTCGGCGACGGACTCGAATAGGCTGCGAAAGACGGCGAGGGAGATGGGATCGGTAGGCACTGCTAATACGGCTTTTGCGCGAGCGCGCCGAGCATCGGCTCAAAATGCTTGAGATTCTGCGTGTAAAGCGGCAGTTGCAGGCGGTACGCTGGCGCGGCGATCAGGCAGTCCATTGCGCCAACATTGTGACTAAGTCGAAGTCGAAGCAGTTGCTGGGTCGCCCAATCAAAATCAGACGTCGTAACATCAACCAACTCAAAGTCCCGTAATAAACGTAAGGCGCGCTGCTGATCCACATTGTTTTTAGCTCCGTCGAGGATTTCTAACCAGACCGCGCGATTGATTCCCAGATCAGTTTGTCCGCGAAGCCAATCTTCTGCTCTTGGATATCTACGCATGAGATCAACGACGATTAATGTGTCTAGCAAAGCAACTACCATCCACGTTGTTCCCGTCGTTTCCGACGCTGTTCTTCAATCCATTCGACACTATCCTTGATACCATAGTGCTCCCAACCACCCGTATGCCCCAATGCGACAATCTCCGCGCCCGTCTTTGGATTCGGCTTCAACATTTCCCGAATCTCCTCTTCTGTCCACGGGCGTTCCTCCCACGGCAGTTCCTCCTGCTCGGCAACAGGCTGCTCGACGGGCTGGATCGTCACCTCAACCTCACCCGACGGGAGATCGGGCGGCAAATCCACTTTTAACTCGCCGTTGTCGGTGATAAAGCCCTTCAGCTTGATCGTGTCCATGACTGATTCTCCGTATCGCCTGCCGTCATCATATCACAGCCGTTCGAGGATCAGATTGCGCCAACCGTCCACGCGCGCCGACCATCCTTCGCCAACGTACACGGTGCTATCCAATTGAAAGACCAGTGCCGACCCCGCGAACCGCATCCCCGACAACAACCGTTCCCGATCATAGACCGCCACGCCATCCGACCGAGGCTGGATCAGCGCAGGCTCGGCGCTTTCTGCGCCTGCCGGCTCCGGCGTCAGCGCAAGCTTCTGGACGGCGCCCACCGCTTGCAGCCGCAGCGTGACCACCTCAACCTCGCGTTCCGGCATGGCGTGACCATAAGCGCGGGCGTGCGCCTCGTGAAATGCCGCGGCGAGATCGTCGCCAAACGGCGCCGTCAGTTCGTATGCCTGCCCACGATAGCGCATATCGACCGACGCAATTAATGTCTGATCGGCTTCGACAACGCCTTCGCGCATCAAATCGGCGTGCGCCTGCCGGGTCAGGTCGCTCAGAATCGCGCGCAAGTGCCCGATTGCCTCTCGCGTGAGCGGCGCGAGGACGCCCCGGCTGTAATCGCGCTGAATATCCGCGACCAGCAGCCCGAAGGCGCATAACACGCCCGGATAGCGTGGAATCAGCACGCGCGGAATGTGCAGCTGTTCCGCGACCTCACAGGCGTGGAGTGGACCCGCGCCGCCAAATGCCATCAGCGTGAAATCACGCGGGTCATAGCCGCGCGCGATGGAGACGCGCCGCAACGCGCGGTCGATATTCGCGTTGGCGACCTCGACGATGCCGCGCGCTGCCGCGTCCAGACTCACGCCCATCTGCGCCGCCAGCGCTTCCAACGCCGTCCGCGCCGCCTCGACGTCGAGCGTCATGCGCCCGCCGAGAAAATGCGCCGCGTCCAGCCGCCCCAGAACGATATTCGCGTCGGTCACCGTCACGTCGGCGCCACCGCGACCGTAAGCCACCGGACCGGGATTCGCCCCCGCGCTTTCGGGTCCCACATGCAGCGCGCCGCCTGCGTCCAGCCGTGCGATGGAACCGCCGCCCGCGCCGACCGTCTCGATATCGAGCGTGCGAATGCGGAGCGGCAAGCCATCGATCTCCGATTCGGGGCGCAAGACGGGCGCGCCGGGCAAGAGAGCGACGTCGGTCGATGTGCCGCCGATATCCAGCGTCATGATGTGGTCAAAACCCGCCAGCCTCGCCAGGTGACACGCGCCAATGACGCCCGCCGCCGGACCGCTGAGCGCGGTCTGGATCGCCTGCTCGCGCGCCGCCAGCGCGCCGATCACCCCGCCGTCCGACTTCATGATACGCAGTGCCGAACCCGGCGGCAGCGCCTCTTCCAGCCGGGCGAGGTAGCGGCTCACCACCGGGCGGACGTAGGCTTCGAGCGCGACGGTGCTACCGCGTTCATATTCGCGGAATTGGGGCAAGACCTCGCACGACAGGATAATTTGTTCCGCGTGGAACAGCCCGCGTTCGACCGCGCGCGCTCGTACCGCCAGCTCGTGTGCCGGATTCACGTAGCTGTAAAGAAAGCAGACGGCAACCGCCTCGACCGCGCCGCGCGCCAGCGCGTTCAGCACGGCATCGAGCGCGTCCAAATCGAGCGGCGTCAACACCGCGCCCGTGTGATCGAGTCGTTCGGGAACGTCATAGCAGCGCTCGCGTGGGATGAGCGGGGCTGGAAGCTGCGGCTGAAGCGCGTAGAGCGCGGGGCGATTTTGCCGTCCGATGGCGAGCAGATCGCGGAAGCCGTGCGTGGTCAGGAACGCCGCCTTCGCGCCTTTTCGTTCCAGAATCGCGTTCGTCGCCACCGTCGAGCCGTGCGCGATGCGTTCAATGGCGTCCAGCCCGGGTGGACTCGCCACCTTCAGACCGTCGATCATCGCCCGCGCCGGGTCGTCGGGCGTGCTGAGCAGCTTATGAATCGACAACCGCCCGCCGTCGCTCACGACCAGATCGGTAAAGGTCCCGCCAATGTCAACGCCGACGAGCAACGCGAACGCCTTTCAATCCAGATGGGAAATGCTTATTGTTCTGCCGGTCATATTTTAGTCGGCGCGCAGAACAGCGGTGACGGCGTCCTCGACGGTGGCATAGGTCGCCAGCGCCGCCGACGCGGCATCCGCCGGGAGCGCCGCCACAAGCTCGTCGTAGAGGGCGGTGGCATACTGACGGTATTCGGCGTCGATGGCGGGATGGTCGCGCGTCGGTCCCAGCAGGGCGAGCGCGTCTGCCGGGTCAATCTTCGCTCGCAGCAGGGCGTGTTCGACCAGCAGTGCTGCGACCGTACCCGACTTCCGAATATCATTCGCGATTTGCAGCGCGAGGTGGAACTGAATCGCCGCTGCCGGACCGTCGTTCAGCGCGCGCGCCGCCCGACCGAGGTTCAGCGTCGCGATGGCAACGCCCGACAGGTCGCCAATCATCTCACAGATTTCGCGGCTTTCCACGAACATGCGAATCGCTTCCTGTTCGTCGCCCAGCATCAGCACTGCCCGACCCAGGTTCACCAGCGCGTCCGCGATCCCCTGCCGGTCGCCAATGGCGCGGGAAATCGCAAGCGCTTCCTCAAGAAACTTGACCGTCTCGACGTACTCGCCAAGTCGGTAAGTGACGATGCTCAGGTTATTCAGGGTGAATGCTCGTCCGCGGCGATCTCCGATTTCGGCTTTCATGGCGAGGCTTTCGGTGTAAAGCTGTTTTGCCCGTTCCAGGTCGCCGACCGTCACGGCAATAATGCCGAGGTTGTTCAGACACGTGCTGATGCCCCGTTTTTCGCCAATCTGGCGATAGAGGGCGAGGCTTTCTTCAAAATGTCGCCGCGCTTCGACATAGTCCCCCGTCGACGCGGCAACGCTACCCAAGCCGCGCAGCGCGTTCGCGGCGCCGACACGGCTTTCAAGCGCCCGGTTCAGCGCCAGCGCCTCCTCGCCCTCGCCCCGATGCGCTTCCTCGGCCGCATCTCGTACTCGCTCTACCTCTGGCATTTTCCGGCACTGATCCTGCCCGCGTACGCGTTCCAGCGGGAGCTCACCGTCTACGAGCGGGTGCTTGCCGTCCTCGTCATCTTCGTGTTGTCGGCGTACTCCTACCGGTTCGTCGAGATGCCGTTCCGGCAGGGGCGTCCCGCCCACCGCCTCCGCAGGCGGCGCGCGCTGCTGCTCTACCCGGTCAGCGCCACCCTGGTGGTGGCGACCGCCGCCGGTGCTTGGTTGTGGACCGACTCCCGCGTCCAGGGCGGCGACAACCCGCCCATCACCGTCGCGGCCGGCGAGGCCGACGGCTCCCTCGGTGAGAACACCCTGGCCCTGGTCCGGGCCTCGGTGAACGCCGCGCGTGACGGCCGGGCGGTTCCGAGCAACCTGTCCCCCGAGCTGCTCGAGCTGCGCGACAGCATCGCGGAGGTCGGCTCCTGCGACTACGAGGAGAACGTCCGGGCACTGTGTCCTCGCGGGCCTGAGGACGGCGAGCGCACTCTGGTGCTGATCGGTGACTCGCACGCGCGCGCCTGGATCCCGGCCTTCAACAAGATCATCGAGGCTGGGGGCTGGCGGGCGTTCTACCTGGTGAAGCCGCAGTGCACGGCGGCGCACGTGACGATCGCATCCACGCAGTC
>CALMDI010000243.1 GCA_937864975.1 uncultured Chloroflexota bacterium
CTTGCTCATGAAAATTTCGTAGGCTTTGAGGCGGTAATCAGTCATCCACTGCGGCTCATTCTTCATGGCGCTGATCTGGCGCACCAGTTCGGCGTCCAATCCCTTGCCGCTCTTGAACGAGTAATTCGTCTCAGCATCGTGGAAGCCGTAGGTTTCTTCGTAGGAACCGCGAACGGTCTTGAGCTGCGACTCTGCCTCGGTAAACTGCTTGTCGCTCTGGATAATATCGGTCATCGTCGTCTCCGATTACTCTGTCGCACCATGCTTCTCACGCACCCAATCGTACCCGGATTGTTCGAGTTTCAGAGCCAAATCCGCTCCGCCCGTCTCGACAATCTGACCCTCGAACATAATGTGGACGAACTGCGGGTTGATGTAGTTCAGAATACGCTGGTAGTGGGTAATCACCAGAACTCCCAGATCAGGACCACGCAGGCTGTTCACCCCTTCCGAGACCACGCGCAGGGCGTCGATATCCAAGCCGGAGTCGGTCTCGTCCAGAATGGCGATCTTGGGGTTGAGCACCGCCATCTGCAAAATTTCGGCGCGCTTCTTCTCGCCGCCGCTGAAGCCTTCGTTCAGATAGCGCCCAGCGAAGCTGTGATCCATCTGAAGCGAATCCATTTTCTGACGCATCATCTTGCGGAAATCTGACACGGAAATACCCTTGCTCTCTGGATTTTCCGCCTTCATGCGCGCGTTGATTGCCAGTCGCAGGAAGTTCGCCAGCGTGACGCCGGGAATGCCAACCGGATACTGGAACGCGAGAAACAACCCGGCGCGACTGCGCTCGTCCGGTTCCATGTCCAGCAAGTCCTGACCGTCGAAAATAATCTGCCCGGCGGTCACTTCGTAGGCAGGGTTGCCCAGAAGCACATTTGCCAGCGTGCTCTTGCCCGACCCGTTGGGTCCCATCAAAGCGTGAACTTCGCCCTGTTTCACCGTTAAATTGACGCCGCGAAGAATCGGCTTGTCGTCAATGTTAACGTGGAGATTGCGGATTTCCAGTGCAGCACCCATTCGCGCGCTCTACTCCTTGATGTTTAATGACTGTTAAATCTGAAATGTACCCACAGGTACACATCTAACGAGTAGTATAGCAGTCCGGCTCCGGTGCGTCAATATTTTTATGATACATACTATAAAAATTGACGCCTTACTTTCCCCGTGTTACCATTGATTTAGTCGGAATGGCGACGGAAATTTGAGGAGTTTCGCATGACGGACACGCCAAATATCCAGAATAAGGAAGAAAGCCTGCGCGAAGCCCTGCGCGCCGTGATCGATCCCGAAATCGGCATGAACGTGGTCGAACTCGGACTGATCCGTAACTGGGAAATCCACGACGACCGGGCGCACATCACGATGATTATGACGACGCCCTTCTGCCCCTACGCCCCGCAGCTTCTGGAACAGACACGCCGGACGGCGCAGGAGCATCTCAGCGTACCGACCACGATTGAGATGGGTCTGGAGATGTGGGATCCGTCGATGATGGAAGACGGCGCGGGCGACGACTGGGGATTGTTCTAAGAAAAGTACTGAGGAACGAGAATTGAGGGTTGAGTAAAAGAAACGACCCTACGGTCTGGTCTCGTTACTCGGTGAGCAAATGTTCGGTGGGAGTGCGGTTATCATGCCGCACTCCCCACTTTTTTATTGAGACGAGTACAAACCGATCTTGTTGCCTTCCGTATCTGAAATCCACGCCACGAAACCGCCGTTTTCCTGACCGAGCGGCATTTTGGGCACTTATCCTGTCGATCTCCGCTCGCTGGCACAACCCAACACAGTCCCGCGGCGCGGTTATTTCGATGCTTCAGGCGGCGCGTAGGGCTGGTGCAGCTCGACCGGCGGCTCCGCTTTCCTGCCGCGCGCCCGCAGGTTCAAAATCTCGACGAAAATCGAGAACGCGATGGCGGCGTAGATATACCCTTTGGGCACGTGCTGCTGGAAGCCTTCCAGCACGAGCGTAAATCCGATCAACAGCAGGAAGCTGAGCGCCAGCATCTTTACCGTCGGATGATTGTTGACAAAATCGCTGATGGCTCCCGCGGATACGAGCATGATGCCGATGGCGACCACCACTGCCGCGATCATGATAAAGATTTCGTCAACCATCCCAACCGCCGTGATGACGGAGTCCAACGAAAAAACAATATCAAGCAGCACGATTTGCACCACAACCGCCCTGAAGGAAGGCGGCACTTTGGCGCTGGCGTGTCCTGTTTCGCCTTCAAGCCGCTCGTGGATTTCGCGAGTGGCTTTGGCGATCAGGAAGATGCCGCCTCCGATCAGAATGAGATCGCGCCCGGAAATTTGGATGCCGGCTACCGTAAACAACAGCGCCGTTAGCCCGATGATCCATGAAATGGTAAGGAGGAGGAGAATGCGCGTGCCAAGCGCGATCATGAGACCGATATTGCGCGCCCGTACCGCCTGATCGGCGGGCAGCTTGCCTGCGAGAATGGAGATGAATACCACGTTGTCGATGCCGAGCACGACTTCCATGACCAGCAGGGTCACGAACCCGATGAGCGCGTCGACGGTGAAAATCGATTCCACATGAGCCTCCTGTCCAAAAGGTACGCCAACAGTTCGGTAGAACCGAAACGGCGCGCTAGCGGTTCCGCGGTCGGTTGTTGAGAATCCAGTCTTTCGGATCGACGTAGTTGGTGAACAACGAATCGTATTTCTTGCCGGGCCAGTGCTCCGGGTTGGTCTCAAGGACGTTCGTCGGGCTGAGATCGAAGTGCAGGTGATAGGCATACACGCCGAACGCATTGCCGACTTTGCAAATCTGCTGCCCGCGTGTCACGCGCTGTCCCGCGCGGACAATCATGTCTTCGACATGCGCGTAACGACCGTAGATCACCGGACCATTCGCGCGCATGGGATCGTGCCGGATGATGACAATGTTGCCCCAAACAGGCAGCCGTGCGGCATAGACCACGACGCCGCTCGCCGCCGAGTAAACGGGCGTATGCGCGTCCGCATCGCGCGGCAGGTTGAGGTCGGCGCCGGTGTGGTAAGCTTCGGACGGCGTGCCGATAAAATACAGCTTGCCGAACGGGCTGGCGTCGAACCACTTGCCGGGCCAGACTGTATTCGACAGCCGTTCTTCCAGCGTGCCAATCGGGGAGTCGAAGCCGTCGGCAAGATACGGGGGATTGCCCGGCAAGACGATGCGCCGCCAGCGAACCGCGTCGAACGCAATTTCCTTGTCGGTCTCGCCGGTCAGATCATTCAAAAAGACCGTCCCCGCGTTGACCGCCGTCTTTTCGATGTCGAAAACGCCAAGCGTTACCCAGGCGTTTCGTTCTTTCGTCTGATCGACGCTGACCAGAAGCTCGCCGGAAACGCCTTTGAGTCCATGAATTTTGAAGCGGGCGTTGCGCGTGGTCGAATGGCGCATCGGAACGAAGGTCGAAATCTCATATTTGCCCGATTCACGGATGGTCGGCAGCCAGCGCGCGGCAACTTTACTGGTTTGCGCTTCGGTCTTTTTGTAATAGACCGTCCAGCCCCACGTTCCCTGAAAACTCTTGACTTCCTGCTGCCCGGTGTGCGACCAGACGCTAAAGCCGGGATCCTGCGGGCGAATGATTTGCTCGTCCGCGTACTGCTCGTCAGGCGGCGGCGTCACCGGCACCGTTGGCGGCTGATTGAGACTGATGGGCTGGTTCACGGCGTTGAACTGCGCCGGACCCATAACGCCGACCCGCCACCAGCTCACGCCGCGCGCCTTGTAGTGCTGGGTCGCCAGCGTATGCGCCGCGCGCATTTCATCCACGTCAGCGTCCCCTTGCAGCGCGGGGATAATCGGACGACCAAACCCCACCCAGGTCTGATACGTTTCCTCCAGCACTTCCGAAACCGGGCGTCGGAACGTCGCCCAGTAGTCCTGCGGATGAACGCTGTTGACAAACGGAAACCACTCCAGCGGGTAGATGCCGGCGTAGTGCTGCGGGCGCGGATCGACGGTGATTCCAATGTGAAAGGATCCCGGCACCGCGCGGCGAATGCGTGTCATGAAGGGGCGAATTCCCGCCTGCCCGCCGAGCCAGAACCCATCGTAAGGCTCGACGTCGAGAATCATCGACTTCACG
>CALMDI010000244.1 GCA_937864975.1 uncultured Chloroflexota bacterium
GATCGTGCAGCAGCGCCGCCGCCACCAGCACGTTGGTGTCGCCGCCGTAGACTTCCTGCAGGCTGAGCGCGAAGGTCAGCACCCGGTCGACGTGGTCAAGGTCGTGGCTGCCGCTGCCGTGCAGGTCGCGCAGCACCATGCGAATCAGTTCTTCGTAAGGACTTCGATTCACCTGCTCATCCTTCCACCCCAAAGCGTCGTGGCAGCGTCGAACAATTGCAAATTTTAGTCAACTTGGATACACCAGTGGCGTTTTGGGTGGCGGTGGAATCGGTTCCAGCCCCGACAAACGGTGAGCGCGTTCGTATGGACAAGTCGGCGAGTTCTTTTTTCCTAGTTATAGAGGGTCTGGATGGATCGGGCAAGACGCACGTGTCACGGGCGCTCACACGGCTTATGCAGCACACGCATGGTGACCGCGTCCTGCTCACGTTTGAGCCGCACGATCCGTCCAGCGCCGGGCTGTTCATCCGGCAAATCCTCACCAGGCGGATCAAGGTACCTCCGCGAACGCTGGCGCTCGCCTTCGCGCTCAACCGCGCCGATCACAACGACCGCGTCATCAATCCCTTCCTCAACGGAGGCGACCGTCGCGCGCTCCTGTGCGACCGCTACGTTCTTTCCTCGCTGGTCTACCAGTCGGTGCCGCCGCTGATGATGGCGGACGTTCAGGCGTTGAATCGCGGCGCGCGTCCGCCCGACCTGACGCTCTTTCTCGACGCCAGCCCGCAGACCTGTTACGAGCGCATGGGCACGCGCCCCGCCGACCGGGAATTGTTCGAAACCAATCTCGCGCAAACCCGTCAGACCTATCACGACGCGATTGACGTGCTCCGTCAGTCGGGCGAGACTGTCGTGGAAATCGACGCCGACGCCCCTCTCGATGCTGTTCTCGACGCCTGCATCGCCGCGATTCGTCAGCACGCGCCGGACTGGCTCGCCGTCGAGAGCGCGCCGCTGGAACGCGCCGCGCAAATGCTCGACAACCCCTGCCATGACGCAGGCGCGGAGGTGTTGCTCGCCGATCTTCGCTCGCGTTCATCCGGGCTGACGGGTGATGCGTTACGCGCAGCCATCGACGCCAGGATCGATCAACTGTCCGGCGGCGAACTGACGAGCCTGTTTCTGCTCACCCTCCGGCGACAGGGCTATAAGCTGACCGGACGCCTGCCGTGGGCAGATGTTTGCGCCTACGGCTTGGAAATCGCGCTTCCATTAGAAATCACGCAGCGCGGCGCGGCGCTCATCCTCGCGGAAACACAGGGTTACGAGCAGGTGACGAAGAAAATTTTTGAGCAGATGGACGCGGGGACGGATATTCTTCGCGTTTCCGATTTCGTACTCGTGCTGGACACCGCGCCGCGCTCTGAACCTGTCGCCGGGTACGAGCGCGAGAGCGGCGGCAAAGCCATGTCGCCCTCCGTGCGCGTTGTTCATCGTCACGACCTCGCCCGGTTTGTGGAGGCGATGCTTTCGCCCCCCCTCCATGACGAGTCAGCAGCGATATAAAGCGGGCGTCGTAGGGGGTCGCTCGCCCTCTTTAACTACGTGATTGCTAGTTGGGCAAACCCCACCCCGTCTCGCTTGCGCGGGGTTCCCGCCTTTGGCGGGAACTTCGGTCGCACCTTCGGTGCGACCCCCTGAGCAGCTCGACACCCCTCCCCGATTTCAGGGAGGGGAAGGCGTAACAGTCAGGTTCTCCCTCCCCGAAATCGGGGAGGGAGGCAGAGGGTGGGGTTTCGCTTCAAAATTACGACACCTATAGATGTTCAGAAAACGTTCTGGAATCTATAACCGAAAATTCGGAGCTATTGAGAGGAATTCTCAATCTCCGTTTTCCAGAACGTTTTCTGACTGTCTATAGCAATCACACTGTCCCTCTGTTGCTCTGCGTTAAGTTTTTGATTTTCTTAGCGCTCCCGCTGACCAGCCTTCGCCTCGCCTACGCTTCACGTCGAGTCTCGCAATATAGCCTGTCATGCGTTAAAGTGAACGCCGCTGAATCGTAAAGCCTACATTGCTGGACGTAGGAGTTTTCCGTATGCGACAATGCCATCCATCGCCGCTCAGGCGCTTGCTTCGCGTCACCAGCCTGATGATCGGGCTACTCGTGCTGGCGACTGCGTGCACGCTCAACCCCGCGCCCGACGTCGACAGCATCGCCGCGGGTCCCCCGGTCGTGCGGCTGGCAGCGCCGCTGCCCAACGCCACCTATCTTGAAGGCGTGGCGGTGAACGTACAGGCATACGTTTCCAACGCGGGCGCGGATATTGATCGCGTCGAAATAGCGGTCGATAACGCCGTCATTCAGACCTTCCCCGCGCCGAACGCCAACGGCGCGCCCGTCTTTAGCGTCACCCACTCCTGGACTGCCGCGGGTGTTGGCTCGCACGTCGTCGCGGCGACGGCGTTTCGCGGCGATGGCTCTGCCAGCTCGCCCGCGACGGCGACGATTAACGTCATCTCACCCGTGCGCGTCCCTGAAGAAACCGAAGTGCCAACCCTCCCGCCGTCACCGGAGCCGCCGGACGAAGGTAACGGGGACGAGGGCGGCGAGGACACGACCGAGGGGAACGGCGACGAAGGCGGGAACGAAGACGGCGGCGACGAGGGCAATGGCGACGAGGGCGGTGAGGAGTCCGGCAGCCCGACCGTGACCTTTACGCAGGGTGTCAACGTTCGCCGCGGACCGGGCACGAACTTCGTGCCGCCGCTCGGCGCGTTTGCCACCGGGCAAACGGCAGACCTGCTCGGCGTGAATCCGGCGGGCGACTGGTATAAGGTGCGCTACTACAACGCCGAGGGCTGGGTCTTTGCCTCACTGGTCGAGGTATCGGGCAACGTGGATGAACTGCCGGTCGATCCCGGTCCGCCGACGCCCATTCCGGCGACCGCGACGCCGATCCCGCCAACCCCTGTCCCGGTGACCGCTGTTCCGCAGTCGCAGGCGAATCTGGTCGCGGGCGAAATCCGGCTCGATCCCTCGCAGCCCATTTGCGGTGAAACCTTCCAGGTCGAAGTGGATATCGCCAATCTCGGCAGCACCGACACGACGACCTCAGGTTTGTTCACGGTGCAGGATGTTCACGTAGCCAGCGGCACGGTCGCCGCCAACACGCAGGGACCGATACCAATTGTAAGAGCGGGTGAGACGATTAGCTCGGCGGAAATTCCGATCACGGTTGATACCTACGTCGATGAGAAGCATAAGATAGTGGTCATTCTTAATCCCAGCGGAGCGATCCCCGAAACCGGTTCGGGTGACAATCGACGCGAGATCGAGTACACGCTCGGCTCAGGCTGCTAAACCCGCTTCATGGAATCGAAGAGGCGACTCCATGAGGTCGCCTCTTTTGGTTTCAACGGGTTGAAAATCCCTAACTCGCAACAGCAACGTGCCTGACGCTCCGCTTTACGAGAAAGGAATGCCTGTTTCATCGAGGTCACCATGATGAATAATTGATTTAGATGATTATTTCCATCCAATTTCATGAGCTAAATCACATTTTTCTTAATGGAACTCAGGTTGATCTTACGTATATTCCTCTATATAGTTATAGAAGCTATAACTGTGATTGCCAATTCGGCAACCCCACCCCGTCTCACTTCGTTCGACACCCCTCCCCGATTTCAGGGAGGGGAAAACGTAGAGCGTAACGGCTCAGGTTCTCCCTCCCCGAAATCGGGGAGGGAGGCAGAGGGTGGGGTTTCGCGTCCACAGCAAGGCAACCAGCAATCACGGTAAGTTAAAGTCTGACATCTCAATTTTCCGACATAAGTTTGTAGGTCGCGCTAAGAGGTGTGTTTGGACGCGACCGTGTAGAACTGAGGAGACCGTTCGTGGTAACTTCGAGACGTGTTCGTATTCTTTTGTTAATTGCCGTTCTTGCCGTGCCCATACTGGCGGCGCAGCCGGCGTTTGCCACCTGCGCGCCCGACCCCGCGGCGGCGGGCGACACCGTGGTCTGCAACAGCAACCCCGCGGACGATGCCAACGGCTTTACCACCGCCGCGGCGATTGATCTGCTGCGGGTTCAATCCGGCTCGTCCGTGACCAACGCCGGAACGGCGATTGAACTGCTCAACGGCGGCGACGTGACCAACCTGGGCACGATTACCTCGACTGGCAGCTTCGGCGTCCATGTGGAAGTTCAGGTAGGCGACGACGAACTCCTGACCATCCTCAACCGCAACGGCGCCTCGATCAATGGCAACGACGATGCCGTGTTTGTCGAGGTTCAGAGCGACGCCGACGTCGAAGTGCAGAACGACGGCACGCTCGACAGCGACACCGACGCGGGTATCGACGTCGAATCGTTCGGCGACGGCAGCGTGGACGTGCGGAACCGCGACGACGGACAGATCACGGCGGATCGTATTGGCATTGACGTGCAAACCAATGGCATGGGCGACATCAACGTGGACAACCGCGGTGACATTGGCAGTATTGTCGGCATACCGGAACTGGGCATGGCGCTGACCGCTTTCGGCGACGGCGATATTTTCGTCGACAATCATGCAACGGGCAACGTCGCCGGTGAATGGGTCGCGATCCTCGCGTTCACGGATGGCGAGGGCAACATTGACATTATCAACCGCGGCAATGCAGATGGTTTCATTTCCAGCATCGTCGGCGTCACGACCGGCGACGGCAACATCACGATTGACAACACCGGCGAGATCGGCGGTTCGTTCCCGACGCTCCTCGGCATCACCGCCGCGTCGGGTGGACTCGGTCAGATCGACATCACGAACCTCGCGGATGGCGACATCACGACGATCCTCGCGAACGTGCTGGCGCTGTCGGACGAAGCCACGATCAACATCACCAACAACGGCGAGATGATCGCCTACGCCAGCAACTCCATTCGCGTTCTCACCGTCGAAGGCGATGTCAACGTCCTCAATAACGGTGGCATCGGCGCCGCGGAAAATGGCGTGTTCGTCCAGGCGCTGTTTAGCGATATCAACATCACCAACAACGAGGTCATTGAAGTTGGCAACGTCGCGATTGCCGTCGATGCCATAAGCACGGTGCTCACCCTCGTCAACCGCGGCGACCTGTTTGCCAACGACGATGGCGTCGAAATTTCCACCGAATTCGGCTTGCTCGAACTCCGTAACAGCGGGTTCATCGGCTCCGGCGAAGACGGCATCGAAATTGAAGGCGACGGGGCGTTCGTCTTCATCCGTAACTCCGGTGATATCTTCTCGGACGACAACGGCATCTATCTGAATCTGGATGGGACACTGGCATTCATCGAGAACGCGGGTGACATCGTCAGCGACGACGGTATCGAGAGCGAAGCCGACGATGGCTTCATCGAAGTGGTGAATACCGGCTCAATCATTGCCGTCGACGGCGATGGTATTGAGCTTGAAGGCACGAGTGACGTGGTCATCAACCCCGGCAGCGAGATTATCGCCAGCCAGGACGCCATTGATACTGGCGCGGGCGATGATATCGTCCTCATTACGGGCGGTGTTGTCCAGGCAGGTGACAACGGCATTCAGTCCGGCAGCGGCGACGACGAGATTGCGCTTCGCACTAGCCAGGTCAGCGGCGGCAGTAACGCGGTTGTGGCGGGTGAAGGCGACGACACCGTTCGCCTGGGCAACAACGCCGAAATCGACGGCTTGGTCGACGGCAGCGAAGATGGTCCCGACGACGACATCCCCGACGGCGACATCGACGTCATCGTCTTCGAGCAGGATAACCTGACCAACCAGGAGTACAACCGCGTCCGCGACGAGCTTGCCGCCGCCGCCGCCTCCGGCTCCGAGAGCGGCTCGATCATCATCGACGGCTACGTCTATTACTGGGACAACTTCGAGCAGCTTCGCAATCTGGTCGAGCAGGTGGAGGTTGCCGAACCCGGACCGCCCTGCACCAACCTGTTCGACGGACGCCTGAACAACAGCCAGGCGAAAGACTGCGCCGCTCCGGTCGTGGTCTACCAGAACGCCGACGGCACCATCAGCGTCTTCGCCATCCACCCCGAGACTGCCGAAAGCGCGCTGGCGCTGACCGTGGGCGCGGCGGACGTGAACGCGCTGGGCGTGCCGGAGGCGAACGCGACGCTGGCATCGGGCGTGAACCCCTTCACGGGGCAGACGATCACGGTGTGGCGTCTGACCAGCGGGCAGTTCCAGGTGATGACGAAGTACGCCGACG
>CALMDI010000245.1 GCA_937864975.1 uncultured Chloroflexota bacterium
CCACACGATTGCATTCAGCGGGGACCTCCATGCTGGTTTGTGGGACAGGAAAGACACTATTCCAGCTTACTCTCATCCTATGATCGGGAATAATGGCGTGGCAGTATTCAGCCGTGCAATTGTCATAGTCGCAGGCATGAAAAGTCTCGCAGATGATAAGGATACAAAAACGCTTCTCTACATTAACACCATTAGCCAAAAAGGAATTATCAAACGGAAAATTCCTTTGAAAGAATATTACAGCGCAGATCTGAGAACTGCAGTGAGTGACGACAACAAAATAATTGCTTGTGGCTTTTTCAGCAATGACAGGAATACGATTAAACCCGATGGCATATTTTATCTTACGCTGGATCCCGAAGCAGAAAAATATTCGGAATTAAAGATCGTTGATTTCAAAACACAAACACCTGCAATAGAATCGTTGACGGCTTATGTGATCTGTGATGTGCTGGTATCAAAAGAAGGGACAGTATGGGTCATCGGCGAAAAACAGTACGGGATGAATTCGCAATCGACTTACGGAGATCTTTTCGTGGGCATTTTTGATCCCAAAGGTTCATTTAAGTCAGCCTTGCTTATTGATAAAGAAGTTAAAGTACGGCAGCCCGGCAGCACTTCTTTTGTTGCACGGCCTACTTACCACGCGCAGGTATATAATGAAACCCTGTACTGCTTTTATACAGATGAAACGGCGGGATTAACAGCAGCTTGCGTAACACCGAGTGGCGAATTAAAATACAATCGTTTGAAAAGTGAATCCAACCCGATCAACGATGAATATTTCTGCAGCCCGATGATCGATGGAGAAAGCTATGTTATTTGCCACAACGGCAGAAAAGAGCCGTATTTTCTCGGAAGGTTTCATTTGTAAATTCCGAACTCAATTGGAGTTGAGAAACCTCCTTGTTGAGCTTTTCACCGCAAAGACGCAGAGGGCGCAAAGACCCAAAGAAAAAGGTTCTCTGTGTCTCTGTTCCTCTGCGCCTCTGCGTTACGCTTTAATCTTTCGCTGAAAGCTGATCGCTGACGGCTGACCGCTTGCCAAGCGTCGTTGAAGCGTGGGCTGGCGGTATGCCCCCAAAGTCCTATCCGCGCCTATAATCGTAGCAACCTACTGCTCTCGACATGAGAAAGAGGACGTTATGCGCCGTACGTCATTACTGCTCGTCATCCTGCTGCTCGCGCTGGGCGGGTCTACGCTGTTCGCGCAGCAGGAGCCGCCCGCCGACCTCACCTTCCAACTGATCGACACCAGCCCCGGTGAAGGGCAGGAACTCGGCGCGGACGACGCCATCGTGCTGTATTTTGACCGCCCAGTGGGTTGTGCCAGCGTCGAGGCGGCGATTTCGCTGGAGCCTGCGACGGAAGGCGAGTGGACGTGCAGCGCCGGCGAGGCATCCGCGACCTTTACGCCCGCGGCGGCGTTCGAGGCGGCGCAGGTTTACAGCCTGACGATTGACGACACGCTGCAAGCCGGGGACGGCGCGCGGCTGTCGGAGCCGGTGACGCTCGAATGGTCGACGACAGGCTTCCTCGCCGTGTCGGACGTGCTGCCCGTGGAAGGCAGCGACGGCGTCGAGACAACGTCGCTGATTACGGTTATCTTCAACCGCCCGGTAGTGCCGCTCGGCGTCGCGGAAGCTATGGCGGAACTGCCCAGCCCGATCACAATTTCGCCCGCCGTCGAAGGGCAGGGCGAGTGGCTGAACACGTCGATCTTCGTCTTCCGACCGGAACCCGCGCTGGCGGGGGGCACGGAGTATACGGTGACGGTCGAGGAAGGCTTGACGGCAGTGGACGGCGCGGTTCTGCCGGAGTCGTATTCGTGGTCGTTCACGACCGTTCCCCCACAGATCACGGGCGTCCTGCCGGAAGACCGCGCGACGGACGTTGCCCTGCGATCCGATTTTGAAGTGACGTTCAACCAGCCGATGGATCGGGCGAGCGTCGAGGCGGGATTCCGCCTTCAGGCAGCCGATGGAACGGGCGAGCCTGTGCCGGGCAGCTTTGAATGGAACGACGACAGCACCGGCTTCCGCTTTATCCCGGATGACGATCTGCAGCTCGATACGCTCTACGCCGCCGTAGTCGACCCGGTACAGGCGCAAGGCGCGGCGGGTGACGCCCCCCTGAGCGGCGACGTCGAATTCACGTTCGCGACCGTGCCGCCCCCGGCGATTATCGAAACCAGCCCGCGCGACGGCGACACCGACGTCACGGTTTACAGCAGCGTGACGCTCTACTTCTCCACGCCCATCAACGTCGAGACGCTCGAAGGCAAGGTGACGATTGAACCGGAGCCGTGGCGCGAAGCGGACACGTACTACAGTGACTACGACAACAGCTATACGCTGTCGTTCCCGGTCGAGCCGAGCACCGAGTACACCATTACGGTTGCGCCCGGCATCGAAGACCTGTATGGCAATGCCATCAAAGAACCGCGGGTTATCGAGTTCGCGACTGCCCCGTATGACCCGGACGTGCTGCTTCAGGTGCCCGGTCCGGTTGGCTTCTACAACGCCTATAACGAAAATACGCAGCTTTTCCTGACGCATCGCAACGTGACCGAGATCAATCTGGAATTGTTCCGCGTACCGCTGGAGCAGTTCGCCGACATTGCGATGGGCGATTCTTACTATGACCCCGCGCAGGCATTTCGGAATGCCGACGCGGAGCTTCTGCGCCGCTGGCAGATCGAGTCGGATACGCCGATCAATCAGCGCCGCTACGAGCTGCTCAGCCTGGGCGAGGGCGTCGAAAACCCGGCGGATGCCTGCGAGGGCGCGCCACCGTCGCGGCTGATGGTGGGCGACTCGGCGGTGGTGACCAGCGACCCCGATCCGGTGCGCGCGCGTGCCAGCGCCCCCGATGGTGAGGTCGTTACGCTGCTGTATCGCGAGTACGTCCTGTCGATTATCGGCGGACCGGAATGCGCGAACGGGATGCTGTGGTGGGAAGTGACGCTGCGCGATGGTCAAACGGCATGGGTCGCGGAAGGCGACCCGACCGAGTATTACCTCGACGTGCAGGTGCCGGGCGAGACGACGCCGGTTGTGCTGACCGAAGCCAAAGGCGAGGACGCGCTGCCGCCGGGGATTTACTTCCTGCGCGCCAACGCCGCCGAAACCGCGCGGGCGGGCTACCAGCCGCAGGCGCACTTCATGGTGGTCGGCACCGCGAACCTGACGCTCAAGACGTCGTTCGACAACGTGCTGGTGTGGGCAACGGACGTGAACACAGGCGTCCCGATCAGCGGTGCGCCGGTAACGCTGGTGGATGCCGGTTTCAACGCGCTTGGGAGCGGCACGACCGACAGCGACGGGCTAGCGAGCATCCCGATGCCGCCGATCAACGATCTGTTCATCCCGCGCATGGCGGTGCTGCAAACACCGGAGCATTTCGGCGTCGGCTTAACCCAATGGTCAGACGGTATCGACCCGTACAACTTCGGGCAGAATTTCACGTCGCAGCGGGAACCGTATCGCGCCTATCTCTATACGGATCGTCCTGTCTATCGCCCCGATCAGCCGGTGTATTTCCGGGGTGTCGTCCGCTCGCGCGACGACGTGACCTATACGCCGCCGGACTTCAGCACCATCCCGGTGACGATCTACGACGAGCAGGGCGAAGTCGTCTACGAGCAAGTGCTGGAGCTCACGCCGTTCGGCACGTTTAACGACGAGTTCAACATCGCGCCGGACGCGCCGCTCGGCTTCTACCGCATCGTCGCCACGCTGCCCACCGAAGGCGACGACATTTACTTCTACAGCGAGGCGGGCGTGTCGTTCACGGTCGCTGAATATCGACTGCCCGAATTCCAGGTGCAGCTTACGCCCGCCGAGGACGAAGTCGTGCAGGGAGATACGATACAAATACAGGTCAATAGCACCTACTTCTTCGGCGGCGTGGTCAGCGATGCGAATATTGAATATCGCGTGGTCAACCAGCCGTACTACTTCGACTATGCGGGGACGGGCAACTACAGCTTTATCGACTTCGACTACGACAGCGGACCCGGCGAGTTCTATAACTTCGGCTCCGAGGAAATTGTCAGCGGCAGCGCGACGACCGACGCCGAAGGAAATGCCACCCTCGAAATACCCGCCGAACTGAAGGACAGCGTCCAGAGCCAGACGTTCACGATTGAAGCCACCGTGACCGACGAGAGCGGTCAGGCGGTATCGGGACGCACCGACGTCGTCGTTCACGCCGGGCTGTTCTACATCGGCGTCGGTCCGCGCGAATACGTCGCGACCGAAGGACAGGAAACGACCATCGACCTGATCGCGGTCGATTGGAACAGCGAGCCGGTGCCGAATCAGTTGATCGACTTTGAAGTGGTCGAGCGCCGCTGGTCGAGCGTGCAGGAGCAGGACGAGAACGGGCGCACGACCTGGACGTGGGAAGTCGAAGAAATTCCGGTGCTGGAGGGTACGGAGCAGACGGACGAAAACGGCAGAGCCGAGTTCACCTTCATTCCACCCAACGGCGGCATCTTCAAGGTGAAAGCGTTCCACAACGATGAGCTTGGCAACCTTGTCCGCGCGTCGGAAACGATCTGGGTCGCAGGCGAGGAGTACGTATCGTGGCGGCAGCAGAACAGCAACCGCATCGACCTGATCGCGGACGATGACAGCTATGAAGTGGGCGACACGGCGCAAATCCTCATCACGTCGCCGTTTCAGGGCGAGGTCGAAGCGCTCATCACCGTCGAGCGCGGCGGGGTGCTGCGCGCCGAACACGTGACGATGACGACCAATTCCTACGTCTACGAACTGCCCATCGAGGCGGAATTCTCGCCCAACGTCTACGTCAGCGTGCTGCTCATCAAGGGCGTAGACGAAGAGAACCCGGTCGCGGCGTTCCGCATGGGCTTGGTGCAGCTGGCGGTCGATAACGAGCGCAAGCAAATCACCATCGACATTCAGCCGAACGTCGAACAGGCGGGACCGGGCGATACCGTGACCTACACCGTCCGCACGACCGACTACGCGGGCGACCCGGTTCAGGCGGAAGTCGGCGTGGGGCTGACCGATCTGGCGAGTCTCTCGATTGGCACCCCAAACAGCGTCCCGATTCTCAATCACTACTACGGGCAGCAGGGCTTGGCGGTTCGCACGTCCACGCCGCTGACCATCAACACCGATCAACTGACGCAGACGACGCTGGACACGATCAAGGGCGGCGGCGGCGGCTTTGGCGAGGGCGGCATCTTCGACATTCGCGAGGAGTTTGTCGATACCGCCTACTGGAACGCGACGCTGACGACCGGACCGAACGGCGAGGCGGTCTTCGACGTGACGCTGCCCGACAACTTGACGACCTGGCGGCTGGACGCCCGCGCCGTGACGAGCGGCGA
>CALMDI010000246.1 GCA_937864975.1 uncultured Chloroflexota bacterium
TGCCGTAATTGTCGGTCAGTCCACGCCATCCGTCCACGCGAAACGGCGTATCGTCATCCGCCAGTACAGGCGCGAGGACGGACGGCGGGGTCATCGACACCTGTTCCCCCGGCGGCACGGGGTCGTAAACCGCGTCGGCGTCCATGTTTACGCTGAATAACTCCAAGATCAGAAGCGCGAGTACCAGCCAGCGTGCGGTCGCGTCGTAAAACGCGCGCGGGAGCAGCACGAACAGCACCGCGACGACGAGCGTGCTCAGGGCAACCCGGCTGACGACTTCACCGCTCGGCTCCGTCTGTCCGAGCTTGACGACGATCACAAGGGCGGTTATCAGCAGGCAAGCAGCCAGCAGGCGACCCAGCCACACGCGCAGGCGGCGGTCAGACGGCGACGGCTGCCAGCTTGCGAGCGACGCCGCGCCAAGACCCGCCAGAATCGCGAGACTGTTCACGACCAGATATGCCGCGCGCTCCTGACCGCGGAAGAAACGCAAGCCGGGCAGAAGATTGTACAACACCGGGAACATCGCGCCGTTCGCGCCAAAGCTCCACAGCAGCGCCAGCCCAGCGACGACGCCCCAGAACCACGCGCCGGGAAGCCGTTGCCAGAGTGCCGCCAGCGCGAGCACCAGACCAACCACGCCGACGTACAGCGGCGAGAACACGCTGACAACGCCGGGAAACACGAATTGAACCATATCCTGAAATGGGAAGCCGTTGCCCTTGGCTTCATAGTCGAAGCCAGCCCGCGCGGTGTGCGCCAGATACTCGACGCCGGGCAGAAGCTGCACCGCCGCCATCCCAAACGCCAGCGCCCCGAATAACACGAGTCCGCCAACAATCCGCGTCCACGCCGCGCGGCGTTCGTAGCCACGGTAGGCGAAAAAAGCGATCACCAGCAGCGTCAAAAAATAACTGGTCTGCGGGTGCCCCGCCATCCAGGACACGCCGAGCGCGAAACCCGTCACCAGCAGCCAGCGCCAGCGAATTGGTGTTTGTCGTGTTGCCTCGAACACGCCCAGCACCGCCAGCGGCAGCCAGACTGCCGCTTCCAGCAGCGCCAGTTGCAGCAGTGGATAGCCTGTCGTGAACCCGCCGTACCCGGCGATGATCGCCGCCGCCAGCGCGCCGAGGATGCTGCCGCGCCCGCCAAGCGTCATCCGCCGCACGAGCGCGTACATCAGCAGCGTGTACAGCAGGACGTGCGCCGTCATTTCCAGCTCAAGCGCGTGATAGCTGAAGCCGCCTGCCAGCCTGCTTAAAGCGAGGGTCGCCAGCCGGGGAGGGTAGAAAACTGCCGCCTGTGTGTCTGCGATGAAGGGCAATCCGCCGTTGTTATACGGGTTCCACAACGGCACTTCACCCGCGGCGAAGCGCTCGTACTGGTAGCCCGCGAAGGCGACGAACTGACCGGAAAAGTCGCCCAGCGCCAGCGACGCCTGATCGCCCTCAACCGGCGTGAACAGCTGCCAGAAAAAGAGCAGCCACAGCGCGATCAGCGCGGCAACGGCGAGGGCGTCGGCGCGTGGGCGGCGCAGGGTCATGGCGCGGTCTCGCTCGGCAGGACGCGGACGCGGCTCAGATATACGTAATCGTCCGCCATCCCGCCATCGTCGGTGACGATACGGAGCCTTTGGAACGAACCGTCGTCAAGCTGCCGGTACAAACCGATTTCAAGCTCGTAAATGCCCGGCGGCGTATCGTCGCGCACGGCCAGGGAGAGTGTATCCTCGATAATTCCCGTCTGCTGGTCGGGTGGCGAATCCGAACTGGCGTAAATTGTGGATGTGCGAGGGTCGATGATGTGCGCGAAGACTGTGTAATCATAGGCATCCGGTCCGAGCGCGCGCCAGTAGAGTGTCAGGTCAATCGTATCGCCCGCGTTCGGTGTGAGGTCGCTCAGCCGGTAGCCCACCAGTTCCATCTGGTGGTCGAAATTGATGCTGACAGGATTCGGTACGTCAAACCCGCCTTCGCGCGGCAGCAGTTCGACCTGACCGATCATCTGCGTTTCCGTACCATCCGCCAGGGTCATGCGCGCGCCCGTCGGAAGGTGATACCAGCCAATTCTGACCTCCAGCGTAGTCGGCGCATAAGCCGCGACGGGTACCGGAACGGCAACCGGGTTCTGCCAAGCGGTTCCCGCGCCGAGATCGGACGTCGCAAGGACGCCGCCGCCGGGGTACACGTCGCGCTGGCTGACAATCACGCCGTCCGGCGTCGTCAGGTGTACAAAGAGACTCCAGTCCCGCGTGAAGGGTTCCGCGACGCGCCATGCCGTCTCCAGCGTGACGTAGCCCCCCGGTCGCACCGATGGCGAAGTCACGCGCGCGTCGAGCAGGTCAACGCTGCCCGTAGCGTCCGGCTCGGTAAACCTCGTCTCGGCGGTCGCGGATTCGGCGCGGGCAGGCGGCGCGTAGGCGGGCGCGATCACCATAAACGGCGCGAGCGCGGCAATGACGGCGAAGAAGGCGGCGGTCACGCCCATGATCCACGGCTGCCCGCGGCGCGGGAGCCACCAAACCAGTCCGACCGCCATCCAGACGCAGATCGAGGACAGCGCGCCGTAGATCAGGCGTCCCTGTGAGGCGGGCGTTTCCGCCGTCCAACGGAGGTATGAGACAAACGTAATCCCGATCCACAGCAGCGTGACCAGCACCGGAAGCCACGTCGCAAGCGTCCAGCGGCGGCGAATGAACGAGGCAGCGAGAAAGACGACGGCGCTCGCCAGCGACAGCCCGCCGATCAGATTGAAGACCTGATAAATGACGGCGGGCATCGGCACGTTGACGCCGCCGAAGAAGCCCCAGAACGCCTGCGTGAAGCTGTGACGCTCCGCCCACAACTGCGCCCCGTTCGCCGGGATCAACCGCCGCCCGACCGTGTCGAGGAAAACATTCAAGCCGGTCGGGTCGCCGTAAAGCTGCCAGTTCCGTACGTACCACCAGCCTGCGATGGCGAGGGTCAGGCTCCCCGCGACAGCGCCCCCGACGACCAGTGGACGCCAGTCGCGGCAGCGCACGCTGGCGACCAGCAGCGCCAGCCCGACGAGGGGGATGATGAATCCGAGGTTCAGCTTCGCCAGCAGCCCCGCGCCGACGGCGATGCCCAACACCACATAGTCCCGCCAGCGAGGAAGGCGCGTCGTCTTGAGCAGGCGCACGGTGAGCAGCGTCAGAAAATTGCCGAGGAAATTCGACAGGTTATCGTTGTTGACCGATCCGCTGATAAACAGAAACATCGGTATAAAGGCGTTCAACGCTGCCGCACCCACCGCCGCCACGCCCCAATCGGGAAAGAGTTCCCGCGCCAGCGCGAAGGTGACGGCGACGGTCGCCGCGCCGAGCGCAATTGAGAAGAAACGCGCGACGTGAACCGCCAGCGCCGCGCCCTGCCACGGGAAGGCTTCGGCGCTGGCGCGGTGGACGATCATGTTCGCGTTGCGGTCGGGGCGTACGAGACCAATATCGGCGTGAGGATTGACGCGCCGGACGTGCGTCATGTCCGACGTGTCGATGCCGCCCGTGAGCACCGCCGCCAGCAGGTAATACAACGGCGGCTGACCGCCTTCCTGACGCCAGGGCTGCGTCGCGTCGGGTCGGGGGAGGGAAAGCCCGTTGTCTGCCAGGTACTTCACCATCGGGTAATGCCACAGCTCGTCCGACGCCTCGAAGATCGGGGTCACGACGCTGTAGACGCCTGCCAGCAAAACGTATACCGTCAGGATTAAAAAGAGCCAGCGCCGAGGAGTCATTGGCGAAGCTGCTGGAAGAATTCGAGCGTGTCGCACGCGATTCGCGTCCAGCTAAACTGAGGCGCAAGCGCCGCCGCGCCCTGCCGTAGCCGCTCGCGCAGCGCCGGCGACTGATACACGCGGCGCAGGGCGTAAGCGAGCGCAATCGAGTCCCCTGGCGGCACGAGCAGCATATTCTCGCCATTCACGAACGTGGCGATCTCGACACTCGGTTCGGTCGTCACTATCGCGCAGCCGTGATGAATCGCCGCCATCAGCGTCCCGCGGCGGTAGGACGCGCCGTCCAGAAAGGGCAGGGCGACCACATCGGCGGCGCGCAGGTAGGCGGCTACGGCGTTATCTTCTATAAAACCGGTGCGCGAGACAAAGGGCTTAATCTGTAGCGCTTCGATCTGCTCATCGACTTCGTCGGCATGGACGGCGTTGGTCGGGTCGCTCGCGCCCGTGCGCCCGCCGATCAGAGTCAGCCGCGCCGGAACACCCTGATCGCGCAGCTTCGCCAGCGCGTCGAGAAGCACGTTGATGCCCTTACTGCGGTTGGCGAAGCCGAAATAGGCGATGAGCAGGTCGCCGGGAAGCGCGCCCGCCCGCGCGCGCCATTCGGCGGCATCGAACGCCGGGGGAAGCGGCGCGGTGATATTGCTGCCGATGGGAATGAGCGTCGAATGCGGGAGACCGGCAAGCTGCCGAGCGTCCTCGTGGTTGGTAACAATCACGCCGTCCGAGGCGCGCGCCATGTGACGTACGATCCACGTCCGCAGCGCCCCCGCCTTTGGAAACAGGTAGGGAAAACGGAGATCGTGAAACGTGGTCACGACCGGAATGTGACGGACGACGTCGGGCAAGAAATGGATCCACGGGGACATGGCGTACGCCGCCGTCTGGAACTGAATGTTGATGATGTCAAGTCGTTCGCGCTCTGCATAATGTCGCACCGCGTTCAGCGCGCCGGGTCCCCAATGCCGGACAATCGTCGCCACCCGCACCCCGTCGGCGGCGCGCATGGACTTGGTGCAGACGACGACTTCCTGCCCCTGACGCTCCATCTCTGACGCCAGCATCCGGCTGTACGCGCCGATACCCCCTTCCATCGGCGGGTATTCGCCCGTGACGATGCCAATACGCATCAGGTGACCTTTAACCCGGAGCGCAGGACGTGAAGGTAGGCGCGAATGCGTTCCCGCCGCAGCGACCGTTTGTGTCCTGCCAGCGCTTTGAGCGCTTCCAGACCGAGCTGGACGCTGTAGTTCAACAGGAGGAATACGCGGAGGGTATTCGCCTTCAGGCGACCGTGATAGAGACGGAAGTAGCGCAGCTTGCTTTGCTGGAACAGCACGTGGCTGCGCGCGGTCACCTGCTCGGTGCTCTTTCCGCCGTGATGGATGATCGTCGCGCCGCCGACATAGACGACGCGCCAGCCCGCATCTTTGGCGCGGCGGCACCAGTCCAGTTCTTCCGAATACATCACGTAGCCTTCGTCCAAGCCGCCGATCTGTTCATAAACCTCGCGCCGCGCCACCAGCGCCGAACCCTGAACCCAATCGACATCCAGCGTCTCGTGCACGCCGTTCCCGTTGACATAGTAATAATAATCGAGCAGTCTTTTCGG
>CALMDI010000247.1 GCA_937864975.1 uncultured Chloroflexota bacterium
GTCGTCCCTTTGACCCTGCCTATGCCGAGCCTGCTCTGGCGCTCGCTTGACTTTCAAGACAGTATCTACGACCTCATATCCTCATGATTCCCTACTCCTTTGGGAACCAGGGATGATGTGGTGATGGGCGATTGACGACTGGCTGGACGGAGCATGACCGGCTGTTTCGTAGGACGTGCATTGCACCGCTATCGAACGGCTCTATCAACCAAAGCCGCCGGGGGAGCGTGTCGCCTCTGGCGGCTTTTTATGCGTCCTGTTCGCCCGCGCGGGATGTCTCTGTCACGGGGTTCTTCGGCTTGGGCGGGTCGGCAAGGTTGAGGTTATGGCGGCTCATGGCAAGCTCGATACCCTCAGTCAGCCACGTTTCGATTGCCTTGACGGCGTGATCGATGACCTGCGCCGCGAGAATAGCATCGTCGCCCTGAAGCGGCGATAGCACCCACGCCATCGGATCCATGCGTCCAGGTGGGCGGCTGATGCCCAGGCGAAGGCGATGGACCGCCTGCGTACCGAGCCGCTGAAGGACGTGCTTCAAGCCGTTCTACCCGCCCGCGCTGCCTTCCTTCCGCATTCGCAGCGTGCCGAGCGGCGTGTCGAGGTCGTCGTGGACGACGAGCAAATTCGGTAGGTCAACTTTATAGAAATTGACGAGCGGCGCGACCGAGTCGCCGCTGGCGTTCATGAAGGTCTGCGGCTTGACGAGCAGCACGCGCTTGCCGAGAATCGTGCCGCTGGCAACCAGCGCCTTGTGCTCCTGCTTGCCGAAGCTCAAGCCGTGCTTGCGCGCCAGCGCTTCGACGGCGCGGAAGCCAAGATTGTGGCGGGTATTTTCGTAGCGGGCGCCGGGGTTGCCCAGCCCCACGATCAGGTGCAGGTTGTTCATCGCTCAACCATCCATCTGTGACAGGGCTGATTATAAACCATTCGCGCGACGGACTGTAGATTAAATGCCCGCTCAACGGGCGAGAGGCGTAGATAAAACCGCAGCGACCACGAGAAAACGTTGTAGGGGCGCACGGCTGTGCGCCCACTTTATTTCCTTTGAGTCACGGCGTCTTCGCGACGAACCCCTAAATTTTCTGTGTAGCTGTGCCGTCAGGCGCGGAAGGTGAAGAACCACGAGCCGACGGTCATGACGTCGCCCACGCTGAGACGGAACCTGCCGACGACGCGCCCGCCGTTGGCGTAGGTTCCGTTGGTGCTGCCGAGGTCTTCCAGGTAGAGGCTGTCGCCGCTGCGGACGACCTGACAATGATATTTTGAGACGTCGTCGTCGGGGATGATGATGTCGTTATCATAAGCGCGTCCGAGGCGCAGGCTGTTTTTGGTGAGGATCATCGACTCGCCGCGCCAGCCGATGCGCGCGGGCGTCGCGCCGTGGCGTTCGAGGGCGGTGCGCGCCGCTTTCATGCGACGGTGCAGGCTGTCGGCTTCCGCAACGCGCATGGTGCGCGACTCGCCGTAATAGGCGGCTTTGCTGGCTTCGACCTTCCGGGTGTATTCGTCGTAGCGCGCCGCGCCAAGCCCCATATCGACGGCTTCTTCGCGCAGCATGTCGTGCTGCGATAGCAGGTTGAGTTCCTGGCTGAACTCGCTTTCCTCAATGGCGTCCGCTGCCTGCGTTAACGCCTGACTTGCCTCGTCAAAATTGCCTTCGTCGGCGTAACGGATGGCGATCTCACGGGCGCGCGCCGCGCCCAACACCAGAAGCGACCGCACCACGTCGGCGTTCGAGCGGCGGGCGGCGTATTCCTCATCGGAGATGATGTGGACGACGACCGGAAGTTCGGTGGTTTGATGCGTGACCGTCTCGCCGTGAAGCTGTTCGTGATCCAGCTTCAGGCGTGCGATTTCCACCGTGCCGGAACCGCGCAGGGCGGGAAGCGATAATTCCAGCAGGAGCAGCTTGATCTCCCCGGCGAAGAGGTCGCCCATGCGAAAGGCGGTGGCTTGCCCGCGGGTGTCGGTAGGGTAGACGTTGAACTGCGCGACCCTGTGCACGCCGGGCGAGGGCTGGAGCGTGACGACCAGATTTTGCCCGATGACGTTGAGCAGGTCGTTGAGTTCCTCGCGGAAGATGTGCGGCGCCTGATCGGGGTCGTCGATGAAGTAGAACGCGCCGCCACCTTCGCTCGCCATCTGACGTAAGAGGTCTTCGTTGAAGTC
>CALMDI010000248.1 GCA_937864975.1 uncultured Chloroflexota bacterium
GACTTGGGAGAGCGCCAGCACTGGGCCAGAGGGCAGTCCCAGCGCGACATTCTCGGCAACGGTGAGGGTGTCCACCAACATGAAGTGCTGGTGAACCATGCCAATGCCCTGGGCAATGGCGTCGAGGGGCGACGTGATGCGCGTGGCTTTACCATTGATGTGGATGCTGCCGCCATCAGGCTGATAGAGGCCATAGAGTATTTTCATCAGGGTGGATTTGCCCGCGCCATTTTCACCCACCAGCGCGTGGACTTCGCCCTGAAGGACTTCAAAGCTGACGTCGTCGGCAGCAAGCACGTTGGACGAGGGGAAATACTTGCGGATATGCCGCATCTCGATGGCGTGGGGCATGGCGAAACTCCCAAAAAACTTGGCTATAAGCATACGGTCGCGCCAAACGGTATTGTCCGGCGCGACCGTAATTTTTGCAACAAATCGCTCAGGTTATTCCGTCGAGGCTTCGGTCAGCGCGTCCGTCACAACGATGTCGCCCGCGAGAATGGCGGCGCGCGCTTCGTCAATTGCCTGGCGCACTTCCGGCAGCATGGCGGTCAGGTCTTCGGGACCCGCTTCGTCAAACGTGCGCGAGCACACGCCGACATCCCAGCTCAACCCCGCATAGCCTTCCGCCATGCCCACGTTGACCGTCCCACCGGCATAGGTATCGTTGACAACGCTCTCGACAAAGCCATAGACGGCGTTATCGACGCGCTTCATTGCAGACACCAGAATATTGCCGGGGTAGAGATCATCCTGATTGCTATCGACGCCGATGGCAAGGTTGCCGGTTTCCGCCGCCGCTTCCAGCACGCCCTCGCCGGTACGACCGGCGACCTGATACAGAATGTCCGCGCCCTGCCCGTAAAGGCTTAGCGCCTGTTCCTTGCCGATCACCGGATCGTCGAAGGCGCCGGCATAGGAACGCAAGGTCTGGCAGTCTGGGCACACCGACTTGACGCCTTCCTCGAAACCGACGATGAACTGGTTAATGCCCGGCGTATCGAGACCGCCGACGGAGCCAACGATCCCGGTGCGGCTCAGCATCCCGGCGGCGATGCCCGCCAGATAGCTGTTTTCGTGGGTGAAGATGGTCGTGAGCGCCAGATTGTCGAGGTCGGGCTGACCTTCAAAGAAGAAGGTTTCCTGAGCGGCAAAGCGCTGGTCAGGGAACTCTTCCGCGATTTCGAGGATGGTGCTGGCATCGACCGCAATTGTGATGATGAGGTCGTAGCCCTCACGGATGGCGCGGCGGATGGCGGCGTCATGTTCCTGCACGCCTGCCGTCTCGATGATCGCCCCTTCGACGCCCAGTTCGGCAATCGCGCGCTCCGCGCCTGCCGCCGCCGAGTCGATGAACGAGCGGTCGCCGCGAGCATTCGGGAGGATAATGGCGAAGCTTACGTCGCTGTTGTCCGGTGGCGCGGCGGCTTCCGTCGCCATAGCGTCCTCCGCAAGACACGGATCGACGTATTCTTCGTCCTGCGCGGCGACCGTTCCAATCGCGGCGGCGCACACGAGGACGAGGGCGGCGAGTAAAAGAAAACGAGGCAGACGAAACATGGTCAACTCCTTGAAAAATGGCGGTCTAGTTGCAAAGTAGAGCACACTTTGAATGTAGCACTGATATCTAAATTTGACGAGAAAATGCTTGCTAATTTCGTACATAATTCGCGCTTGTAACGTGAAGTTCGATTGTCTACTCTGAGCAAGTATCATCAACGAGGGAACGCATGATGACAACGCTCTTAAACGGCGGCATGGTGCTGTGTCTGGGGCAGGCAGATCGTGTCTTTGACCGCGGGTATGTGGTCGTCGAGGATGACCGGATCGCCGCCGTGGGCGACGTGGCAGAGCTTCCGGCGAGCCGCGTTTACGATCAGGAGATCGACTGCCGCGACCGCCTGATTATGCCGGGGCTGGTCAACGCGCACACGCACACGCCGATGACGCTGTTTCGCGGTCAGGCGGAAGGTGTGTCGCTGCTGACGATGGACGGCTGGTACAACACGATCCGCGTGCTCGAACTGGTGATGACGCCCGACATCGTGCCCGCGTCGGTGGCGGTCGCCTGCGCCGAGATGATTCGCACCGGCACGACGACCTTTGCCGACCAGTATTTTTACATGGAGCAGGTGACGCCGGTCGTGGCGCAAAGCGGGCTGCGCGCGGCGCTGGCGTATGGCGTAGTCGAGCTTGGCGACCCCGCGGCGCAGGCGCGCGAACTGGAGCGGCTGGATGCGTTTCTTGAGGACATCGGCACTCATCCGAGCGGACGGTTGAAAGGATGGGTGGGTCCGCACGCCTTCTTTGTCGATAACAGCGTCGAGACGATGGCGCGCGAGCGCCTGCTGGCGCGGAAGTACGATACGGGCTTGCACATCCATATCTCCACGACGAGCGAAGAAGACGACTACTGCCGCGCGCATTTTGGCATGACCGCCGCGCGGAAAATGGACGACCTCGGCATGTTCGACCAGCCTGTTATGGCGGCGCACGCGATTACGATTCCACAGGAGGACTGGCACTTGCTGGCGACTAAGCCGTTTACGGCGGTCGTCGCCCCCAGCGCGTGTATGCGCGCGGGAGCCGACGCCGCGCCGGTGGTCGGGATGCGCGCCGCGGGGATCAACGTCGCTATCGGGACAGACAACGTGTGCAACAACAACGATTACGACCTGTTTCTGGAGATGCGGCTGGTGGCAAAACTGGCGAGCTTCCGCGAGAAAGTGCCGGGCGCGCTGCTTGCACGTGACGTGATCGAGATGGCGACGGCAGGCGGCGCGCGGGCACTTGGACTGGAAAATGAGATTGGCGAGCTTACGCCGGGCAAGAAAGCCGATCTGATTTTGCTCGACCGCACCGGGATTGGCTGGGCGCCGCTGCCGACGAACGATCCATTTACGGCGCTGGTCTACAGCGTCAATGGGTCGAGCGTGACCGACACGATGGTGAACGGGCAGTGGCTTTTGCGTGACCGCCAGTGGACGACGCTCGATTATCCGGCGGCGGTGCGCCAGCAGGGCGAGGATGTGCGGCGGCTGATGCGGTTACGGCAACAGGCGGGGGTGTAGACGCCCAGGGTTCAAAACCCTCGGCTAGCCAAAAGATTGCAAGTTCCTGAAGGGACTGGAAACGCAGTTCAACCCCTTCAGGGGTTTGCAAGAACTGTTAGCCGAGGCTGTTGAACCCTCGGCGCGCCTAC
>CALMDI010000249.1 GCA_937864975.1 uncultured Chloroflexota bacterium
CTGACGGTGGAAGACGGGAGCGGCGCTCTGGAATTTCGTGTCGTTACGGGCGACCGGGACGCTCGCTTGATCGGCAGGCGGCTGGCGGCGGGGCACGGATTGGTGGGGGCAGCGGCGGCGAGTGGTGAGCCGATCATCGTCGGGGATGCGCTGAATGACGCGCGCTGGGCGGGCGAACTCGCGAAAGACGCCTTCCCGACGACGAGCGTTGTCGCGGTGCCGCTGATCACACAAAACAACGTCATCGGCGTGCTGGAAGTGCTGAATAAACGCGAGGGCACGTTCACCCGCGACGACGCGGATTTGCTGACGACCTTCGCGGGTCAGGCAGCCGTCGCCATCGAGAACGCGCGGCTGTTCCAGATGACCGACCTCCAATTGAGCGAGCGCGTCTCGGAATTGGAGACGATGGAGCGCATTGACGTCGAGTTGAATCGCTCGCTCGATCTGGCGAAAGTCGCGGACATTACGCTGCGAAACGCGATGGCGCACAGCGGCGCGACGGCGGGTCTGCTCGGCGTGGTGGTTCCTGGACAGCCGTGGATGCGAACGGTCGTCTCTCGCGGTTACACGCGCGATTTAAGCGGCGAAGCGGCGCGAATGCTGCCGCTAGATCGCGGGATTGTCGGGCGGGTGGCGCGCACGCGCCGCGCCGACCTTGTGACCGATACCAGTATTGATCCCGATTACGAGCCGGTTCTGGGCGGTGCGATCAGTCAAATGACGGTGCCGATGCTGTCGGGCGGGGCGGTGAACGCGGTTCTGCTGCTAGAGACGAGTCGCCAGCCGCGCTTTAGCCTGTTGCACCTGGCGTTTATCCAGCGGCTCGCGGAACATGCCAGTATCGCCATCGCCAACGCGCAGCTTTATGCCGAGCTTGACCGCGCGAACCAGTCGAAGAGCGAGTTCGTCAGCTTCGTGGCGCACGAACTGAAGAACCCGCTGACGTCGATTAAGGGCTATTCGGACGTGCTCATGACCGGGGCGGCGGGTGGTCTGAGCGAGCAGCAGCGCAGCTTCCTCGGCACGATTCGCTCGAATGCCGAGCGCATGAACACGCTGGTGAGCGACCTGAACGATGTCACCAAGCTGCAAACGAACAATATGCGTATTGACCTCACGCCGGTCGTCTTCATCAACGTTGTCAATGAAACGCTGCGCCCGCTTCAGAAACAGATCGAGGATAAACAGCAAACGCTCGTCGTGGCGCTGCCCGATGACCTGCCGGAAATTCATGCCGATCAGAATCGGCTCATTCAGGTGCTCACGAATCTTGTCAGCAACGCGCATAAGTATTCGCCCGCGGGCGGCATGATTACGCTTGCCGCGTCCGTGGAGCGCGACCGTCTCGATGCGAAGGGACGCCCGGCGGGCGCGGCGCTTCACGTGAGCGTGACCGACACGGGCATTGGCATGAGCGAGGATGACATCCAACACCTGTTCACGCCCTACTTCCGCAGCGACAACCCACAGGCGCGCGAGCAGCCGGGAACGGGACTTGGACTCACGATCACGCGCGGCTTGATCGAGCGGCACGGCGGCGACATCTGGGTCGAAAGCAGGCTCGGCGAGGGCACGACCTTCCACTTCACGCTGCCGCTTGGAGACTGATGGACAAGCGACTGGTATCAAAAACGCCCGCAACTATACGCGGGCGTTTTTGATTGGCTCATTGCTGAAAGCTGACCGCCGACTAGCTCAGGTGCGGCACGAGCTTATTGGTAATCTTGTCCTTGGGCTGGAAGCCGACGATGGTTTCGACCGGTTTGCCCGCCTTGAACAGAATCAGGGTGGGGATGCTCATGATGTTGTAGCGCATGAGGATGTCGGGGGCGGCATCGGCGTCCATTTTGCCGACGCGCAGCTTGCCGTCATACTCGTTGGAAATCTGCTCCACCAGAGGCGCGACCATTCGGCAGGGGACGCACCACTCTGCCCAAAAATCGACCAGAACCGGAGTCTCCGAATTCAGAACTTCGTTCTGGAAATTGCCCTCGTTGACCTCGAATGTTTTGCCACCCATTGAGATGCCTGCTCCTTTATAACCCGTTTTGACGCTGATTTGTCGGCGTGCTATGATACCGCGATAACGACCTGTAACCTCGGTCACATCCTCGTGAAGCCGACTGATCGACTTACTGGAAGATGCTTGAGAGGATGTATGGTACAGAACACAGACGAGACACAGCTACCGGAACTTACCCGCCGTCAGGAAGAAATTCTTTCGCTGATCGTGCGAGCGCACACCCAGTCGCCAGAGCCGATCAGCTCGAAGTATCTGGTCGACGTTTTTGGGCTGAGCATCAGCACCGCGACCGTGCGTAACGAGATGGCGGTTCTGGAAGAATTGGGCTACATCGCCGCGCCGCACACCTCCGCCGGGCGCGTGCCGACGGAGACAGGCTATCGCTACTTCGTCAAGCGCCTCATCAATGTCACCGATCTGACCGCCGCCGAACAGACGCGGATTGCCGAAAAACTGCAAAGCCAGCCGCTCGCTACGGAGCAGTGGATGCGTCTCGTGGCGACCGTGCTGGCGCGAACCGTTCAGGTTGCCGCGCTGGTGACCCCACCGATTGCCGAGACCAGCCGGTTCAAACATCTCGAATTGATCTCGATTCAGGGGCGGCTGGTGTTGATGGTCATCGTGCTTCAGGGCGGCGCGGTCCACCAGCAAATGCTCACCCTCGCGGATTCGGTGGCGCAGCCCGCGCTGAGCGAGGTGGCGTCTCGGCTGAACGCCGTCTGCGGCGATCTGGGCGCGAACGAAGTGCGCATGAAGAGTATTCAGATGGGGCTGCTGGAACGCGAGGTCGCGGAATTAGTCGCGGACTTGATGGAAAAATCCGACAGCCATCAGGTGCGCCTGATTTACCGGGACGGCTTAAGCGAAGTCATCGGCGCGTTCGCGCACAGTGAAGGCGCGCAGCAGGTGGTTCGTGTGTTCGAGGAGCGCGCGTTCCTGAATACCATCCTGAGCGAAGTCCTGTCGCAGCGCGGCGATCAACCGCAGGTCGTGATCGCCGGGAACGGACGCTGGGAAGAACTGCGGCACCTGTCGATGGTACTGAGCCGCTACGGCGTGCCGGGGTACGCCAGCGGCACGGTGGGCGTGCTGGGACCGACCCATATCAATTACGGACGTGCGATCAGTACCGTGCGCTACGTCTCCGGGTTGATGACCGACATGCTGACGAATTTGTATGACGACGGCAGCCCACCGGCGCTCAACGCCCCCGACGACAAACGCAATTCCGAAAGTTAATCGAGGATTGATTCAATGACAACCCGAAATCTTGCCAATATGACGCTCGACGAGCTTCGGGAATGGGTGAATGAGCAGGTTGCCAAGCGCTTGCAGACTCTTTACCGACCTCTCGATAGTCGGAGTGTTTGCGGACACCGCCGGAAGGAGCGCCTTCAAATCTTGAGCTGCTTCGCGATTGACTCTGATTTACCCTGCCCTGCAATCCGTTGACCCCGCTTCGACAAACTCTCACACAATTGTTAACGCAATTCTATGACAAGCCCTGTACACTGGGAACGAGTTTGCCTTGAGGCGAGTCAGGTGTCCTTGCCTTAAACTCAGGAGGATTTTGTGAATCAAAAACAGACGCCGAAGGACGGCGCGCAACACGACCAGGAACAGGTAGCGCCAGACACAGCCAGCGAGAACGGCGCCGCCGTCGACACGAACGTAAGCACTGACGCGACCGAAATCGAGGCTCTGCGGAAAGAGGTGCAGGCAAATCTCGATGGCTGGCAACGCACGCTGGCGGAATTCCAGAATTATCGCCGCCGCATGGAGCGCGAGTCGCGGGAGCGGTACGAGAATGGCACGGTAGACGTCCTCAAAAGTCTGCTGCCGATCATGGACGACTTCGAACGCGCGATGGCAAACCTGCCCGACACGGCTCAGGAACAGGCATGGCTGAACGGCGTCAGCCTCATTCAGCGGAAATTTACGAAGCTGCTGGAAGATAACAACATCACCTCGCTCGACCCGGTTGGCGAGCCGTTTGATCCGAGCCGCCATGAGGCGCTTGGAACCGACGACAGTACCGACATGGCGAGCGGTCACGTAACCGCGACACTTCAAAAGGGCTACATTTCCGGCGACCGGGTTTTGCGTCCGGCGCTCGTCAAAGTGGCGCCGTAGCCGCGCCCACGCAACCAGAATCACACAAGGAGAGACAAACACTCATGGGTAGAATGATTGGCATTGACCTCGGAACCACGAACTCCGCGATGGCGATTATGGAAGGCGGCGAGCCGGTTGTCATTCCGTCGTCGGAAGGCGGTCGCCTGATTCCCTCTGTCGTGGCGGTGAATCCCAAGACAGGGGAGCGCCTGGTCGGCAAGGTCGCGCGCAACCAGGCGGTTGTGAACCCGGAAAACACCGTCTTTTCGGTCAAGCGCTTTATGGGGCGCAAGTTCGACGACCCCGTGGTACAGAAGGCAATCAAGCTGGTGCCGTACAAGGTGTCGGCGGCTCCAAACGGCGACGTACGAATCCACATGGGCGGTAAGGAATACAGCCCGCCCGAAATTGCCGCGATGATCCTGCAAAAGATGAAGGCGGACGCGCAGGCGTATCTGGGCGAAACGGTCGATCAGGCGGTGATCACCGTCCCCGCCTATTTCAACGACGCGCAGCGTAACGCCACCAAGGACGCCGGACGCATTGCCGGGTTGGACGTGCAGCGTATCATCAACGAGCCGACCGCGTCCGCGCTGGCGTATGGGCTTGGCGAGAAGAAAAATGAAGTCATCTCGGTGTACGACCTGGGCGGCGGCACCTTCGATATTTCGGTGCTCGAAGTCGGCGACGGTGTGTTTGAAGTTCGCAGCACCAACGGCGACACCTTCCTCGGCGGCGACGATTTCGACCAGATCATCATCGACTGGATTGCCGACGAGTTCCGAAAGGAAAGCGGCATCGACCTGCGGAACGACCGCCAGGCGCTTCAGCGCCTGAAGGAAGCGGCGGAACGCGCCAAGATCGAGCTTTCCAGCGTGCTGACGACCGAGGTCAACCTGCCCTTTATCACGGCGGACGCGAGCGGTCCGAAGCATCTGACCATGACGCTGACGCGCGCCAAGCTGGAGCAGATGGTTCAGCCGCTCATCCAGCGCACGATTGAGCCGGTTCGCGCCGCGCTCAAGGACGCGGGGTTGGAGCCGAAGGACATCAATGAAGTCATTCTTGTCGGCGGTATGACCCGTATGCCCGCGGTGCAGGAAGCAGTCAAAAACTTCTTCGGCAAGGAGCCGCACAAGGGCGTCAACCCCGACGAAGTTGTGGCAATCGGCGCGGCGATCCAGGCGGGCGTTCTGCGCGGCGACGTCAAGGACATCCTGCTTCTGGACGTGACGCCGCTGACGCTGGGCGTTGAAACGCTCGGCGGCGTGGCAACCCCGCTGATCGAGCGCAACACGACCATCCCGACGAAGAAGAGCCAGATCTTTTCGACGGCGGCGGACAATCAATCGCAGGTGGAAATTCACGTCGTGCAGGGCGAGCGCCCGATGGCGGCGGATAACAAGTCGCTCGGTCGCTTCATCCTCGACGGGCTTCCGCCCGCGCCGCGCGGCGTGCCGCAGGTCGAAGTCGCGTTCGACATCGACGCGAACGGTATTCTCAACGTGAGCGCGAAGGACAAGGCAACCGGGCGCGAGCAGAAGATTACCATCACTGCCAGCAGCGGCTTGAGCGAGCAGGAAATCCAGAAGATGGTGAAGGAAGCCGAAGCCCATGCCGCGGAAGACGCGCGCCGTAAGGAACAGGTCGAAATCAGCAATCAGGCGGACTCGGCGGTGTTCAGCGCCGAGAATTTCCTGCGCGAGTACGGGGATCGGCTGCCGGAAGATGCCAGGACAAAGACGCGCGAGCTGATCGACGCGGTCAACGGAGCCAAAGAAACCGGCAACGTCGAGACGATCCGCTCCGCAACCGAAGCGCTGGCGCGCCACGTGCAGACGCTGGGCGGCAGTCTCTACGAGCAGCCCGCGGGCGCCGCGGAAGGTGGCGCTCAACAGCCCGGCGGTGGCGCGCAGCAGAGCGGCGGATCGTCCGGCGAAGACGTGGTGGATGCCGAGTTTACCGAGGCATAAGCAAGCGAACCCACGAGTCGGCGGGTATCATCACGATGCCCGCCGGTTTTGATTCAGCGGACTTTTTCCCAGAATCCCTCGCTCGCACGAGAACGGGGGATTTCCGCGAATCGCCTTATCAGATCGAACCATAACCTTACTCTCCGGTCGGTTCTGGTGTAAGATTGGCAGGATATTGAAGGTATGACGGACACGACAATGCCCCGCGATTATTACGAGGTTTTAGGCGTCGCCCGCAGCGCTTCCAAGACGGAGATCAAGACGGCGTTTCGCCGTCTCGCGCGGGAGTATCATCCCGATGTCAGCAAGCACGATGACGCCGAAGGACGCTTCAAAGAGATCAACGAAGCGTATGAGGTCCTGTCCGACGATGACAAGCGCTCGCGTTACGACCGGCTTGGACACGCGGGCGTGAACGGGAACGGCGGCTTTGGCGGCGCGGGCGGCGTTGGCTTCGGCGGCTTTGAAGAAATCTTCGAGGAATTCTTCAACAGCTTTGGCGGCGCGCGCGGGCGCAAGCGCGGTCCGCGTCCGGGCGGCGACCGCCGCGTGGACGTGACGATTACCTTTGAGGAGTCAATCTTCGGCATCGACAAGGATGTCGAGTTCGACCGCATGGAAGTCTGCGACGTGTGCGCGGGGAGCGGCGCGGAGCCGGGGACGGCGCCGGTACGCTGCACCCAGTGCAGCGGCACGGGTGAAGTGCGCCAGGTACAGCAAACCTTCCTGGGACCGATGGTGCAGGTAGCGTCCTGCCCACGGTGCAACGGACGCGGCGAGATGATCGAGACGCCGTGCCAGAACTGCCGCGGCGTCGGGCGGGTGCGTAAGCACGTCACGCTCAACGTGCAGATTCCGGCGGGCGTGCGTGAAGGGCTGCAAATTCAGATTCGCGGCGAGGGCGATACCGGCGACGCGGGGGCGGCGGGCGGGCACCTGTACGTGGTCGCGCACGTGCTGGAGCATGAGTTCTTCAAGCGGCGCGAGAATGACATTATTCTCGAACTGAGCGTCAACGTCGCGCAGGCGGCGCTGGGTGATCGGATTGTGGTGCCGTCCGTCGAAGGCGACGTCGAAATGACGATTCCGGCGGGAACGCAAACCGGTAAAGTCTTCCGGCTGCGTGGCAAAGGTGTGCCGCGTCTCCGCTCGGACGGGTCAACGTCGGGTCGGGGCGATCAGTTGATCTACATCAACGTCGAAATTCCCTCGCGCCTGACCGACGACCAGCGCCGCCTGTTCGAGCAGCTTGCACAGACGCTTGGCAGCGAAGTGCAGCCGCAGCGAAACGGCAAGGGCTTCTTCGACCGCGTCAAGGACATGTTCGGCGGGGAGCCGCTCTAAGTGCCGGACTGGATCGAAGTGAGTCTGCGCGTGGACGGCGAGGCAGCGGAAGCGACCGCCGAACTGCTGCAACGCTACGGCTATCAGGGCGTGGTCATCGAACAGGAAGGCATTCTGCCGGATGCGTGGGACGACGGCGACGTGCCGCCGCCGCGGTATCTCACGGTACGCGCCTATTTCCCCGACGACGAACGCCTCAGCGATACGCAGGCGCGCCTCGACGCCGCGCTCGGTCACATGAGCCTGATGTATCCCATGCCGACGCCGAGTTATAAGCGCCTGCATGAAGAAGACTGGGCAGAGGCGTGGAAAGCCCATTATCACCCGCTGCGGATGGGGCGACGGCTGTTCATTCGCCCGCTGTGGATCTACGTGGAGCCAGCGCCCGATGACGTGGTCATCGCGCTCGATCCGGGGATGGCGTTCGGAACCGGAACGCATCCTACGACGCATCTCTGCCTCGAAGCCCTCGAAGACCTCGTTCAGCCCGGTATGCGCGTCCTCGATCTCGGCTGCGGCTCCGGCATTCTATCCATTGGCGCGGCGAAGCTGGGCGCGGCGGACGTGCTGGCGCTCGATATTGATCCGATTGCGATCTCGGCGTCGAAGCAAAACGTGGCGCACAACAACCTGGCAGAGCGCATCACCGTCCAGCAGGGCAGCCTCGAAACCGTGATCGCGTCGGCGCGTCGGTTTGATCTTATCGTCGTCAATATTCTGGCGAAGATTATCATTGAGATGTGCGACCAGCGCCTGGGCGACACGGTGCGCCCTGGCGGACGCGCCATCGTCAGCGGACTCCTCGTTGGGCAGGCGGAGCGCGTAGAAGACGCGCTGCGCCGCGCCGGGCTGGAACCCTACGCCCGCCGCCAGATGGGCGATTGGGTCGTCATCGAAGCGCGCCGGGAATAGCGATCAGCGATCAGCCTTCAGCAATCGGCTAAAAACAAAGGCAAAAGCGTTAACGCACAGCAACAGAGGGACAGAGAAACAGAGAGATTTATACCGTGATTGCTAATTCCGCAACCCCACCCCGCCTCACTGGCTCGGGGTTCCCGCCAAAGGCGGGAACTTCGGTTTGCCCCGTTCGCGCCGCTGAAGCGGCGTCTAGACCCGACAGCCGTCGGCTGTCGGGCGAACGAGGGCACAACCGCTCCGCAGTCTGTGCCGTAGGCACAGACCCCCTGAGCAGTTCGACACCCCTCCCCGATTTCAGGGAGGGGAAAATACAGAGCGTGACGACTCGGGTTCTCCC
>CALMDI010000250.1 GCA_937864975.1 uncultured Chloroflexota bacterium
TTTTTTTTGTAGAATTTTAGTTATCGAGCGACCATACGCGAATATCGTCAAATTGTGCGTGTGTTTGGGGGTTTGTCGATAACATGATATTTCCATTGTTTAGTCGTGAATCAGGTGCGTCAATCAATAGAGTATTGTTGACAAATACCTTGATGTTGCTCGCATTGACTTCGACCCTAGCTTCATACCAAATATCATTTTCAAGAACGAAATTATAGTATGTGAATATATCCTCCCAAGACTCTCCTCTGACGTATGACAGGTTAATTGTTAAGCCATAAGGTTGAAAGAATACTGTATAGAAAGTTTCACCATCTGCCACATTTGTCCTACGAACATTTACCCCTGTTACCGCTGTGTCAAGTTCACGATCATAATCTATAATCCTGAACCGATATTCTACGGCGTAGTTGTCCCATTGACTTGAGCCAAAAAATACACCAGGCCAATCCACTCCATTACCCTGTATGTCGTAGACACTGTTTCTTGGATTAGCGATTTCAACTATCTGCCAATCACCATTGCGGATTGTAAAATCGTCAGCTATTCCATCCTCAAAATCTTCGTCCAAGAGAATAGCTGAAGCAGGTACTTCAGTCGGAATTGCTGTTGGTGAGGGAACACTATTCGGCGTCGCCGTTGGTTGCTGCGCGATGGTTGTGAGGCTGATAGAGGTTTGTGTAGCACCAACTGATGAGTCAAGAGTGGCGGTGACAACAACAGGTGTTGGTGGGTTGATGAAAGTAATGTTGATATAATTTGCGCTTAAGATCGCAGCGATAATTACTGCAATTGCGCCTATAATCGCAGCGATAATTGTGGCTTGGCTATTACCCCCCCCCCATTTACTTCATCATTTTTGTGCTTTTTGTCAAACATTTCACTCCCCCTTTAATGTAATGGACAGGTTAAAGTATACAATAAATTTGTTACGTTGATGCAATTATTCGCTGTAAATCTCAAAAATATCTTTCACTGGCAGCTTAAAACCCGGTAGCACATCCTCGCCATCCAATATCGCGTTTACATCCATCTTGCGGATATTCAAACTCCCATCCGCTTCTAGGTGGCACACATCTACCACCTTCTTTTTGAGATACGCAATCCACACAAGTTTTGTCCCATTCTCCAGAAACGATTCAGCTTTGTCGAGAAGCTCTCGTCCTGTGTTACTCGGTGATCGAACTTCAACGGCAAAGTCTGGTGCGATAGTCCCCGCGTCGTTATCCGCTCAGGACTGCCTGGCAAGGCGCAGCTGAGGTACCGCCGGGGGCGTAAACTCGTGGTCGACAGAGACGGCGTGAGGCACTGGAGATGGGCTACAATTTCGAGCAGCGGTTTTTAGGGTTAAAGTGTCGTTTTCGTAGACACCCCTTTACTCTAAAAACCGCACCTGCCTATCGCTCCATTTTGGCGAAGGTATTGTATTAAAAAATACATTTTTAGTTTCATGTTGACCCCTATAGTGTGATAAGATCAGTTTCTATATTAGCATCAACTCAAACGAGGAGTCTAACACTCTTCGTTCGAGTTTCGTTTCAATTCTTACCCCTCTAACAAGCTAGTTCGTCAGCAGTTAGCCACATGCACCCAGGTCGCGCCACTTGACGACGACCAGATCATCGACGGTCATGTTGCCATCGGCGTCCGGCACAATCTGCGCGCGGCGGTTCGCAATTTCGCTGCAATCTTCAGCCTTTTCGACACCGCCCCAACCATCGCTGCCCAACGGACGCACGAACTTGTATTCAATGGTCGAGCCTTCCGCAAGGAACAGCGTGATCGACCAATGCGTATCATCCACCTGTGTCATTTCCAGCGCCGGATCATTATTATTCCACAACGAATAGGCTTCGGTGCGGAAATCGCCGACAATATGCACGGGCGGCTCACTGCCAGTCTCTTCCGGTACGGTCACGACGAATGTCACCGCTACCGACGCGCGCTCTACCGACACCGTATCGCCCGCAATCTGCGTCGATTCGTTGAGCGCGCTGTCTACCGCTGACACCGCGTAGCTTAACTGCTGCCCCTGCGTCACGTTGACATCAGTAAACGAAGTCGTATCGGACGTCAGTTCTGCCAGCAGCACCGTTTCCCCTGTCGCTGTGTCCGTGCGATACAGCCGATATGCCGCGAGTCCTTCATCGGGCACGGCTTCCCATTCCAGCGACACGCCCGAAACCATCGCCCGCCCCATCGTGATCGTCGCGGGCGCATCAGGCGCAGTCGTGTCGTCAGACGCCAGCACAACCAACAGCGGTAAAGCAGCCGAATCGCCCACCGTCGTCGTGAGCCAGTTAATGCCCGCGTCGGTGCTGAAGCGTACCACTACATCATACGTGCCGGGCGTTTGCGGGGTTAGCGACGCCGAATACACATCTGCGCCGTCCTGTTCACCTGTGTAAGTCATCGGCTGCCAATCAAGCGTTTCGGCATCATCGCTGTCGGTGGCAAGCGCTGCCTCTGCGCGCACGCCTTCTGCTTGTCCTTCGGCATCAGTCACGCCCACGATGTCAATCGCTGCTTCATAATCCACGCTCAATCCGTAGCTCAACGTCACTTCGCGCGCCGTTGTGCTGTCGGCGTCGATGAAAAACACGCGGTCAACGGGCGAACTCGGCGCTGCGAAGGCGCTGCCGCTCATCGTGCCTTCCATGCCGTTCTCACCAATTGATGCGACAGCATAATGATAGACATAACCGTTAGCAACAGCAGTATCCGTAAACGTGGTTTCAGGGGTTTCAGCGACCATCTCGAAGCCGCCAACCGCGACGGGGCTGCGATAAATCACATACAACTCCGCGCCATCTGCGGCATCCCAGGTGACGTTGATGCTGCCCGTATCGCCTTGCGCAACGACATTTTCGGGCGCAACAGGGGCATCAAACGCTGTGTTAGCAGCTGTGACAGTCCACACGTCGCCGCTGTTCGCCGGAACGGTGACGCTAAGGCTGCCATCTCCGGTGTCAATCTGCTGCTCAGTAAAGGGAGATTGCAGGGTCAAATTATTTGGCAACAGACCAGCAGCTGATAAATCTACAGTTTGCTCAGAACTGCTGTTGTTCAGGACAACCAGCGCCGCATTGCCCGCCGCTGTGTCAACACGCAGGAAAGCGTAAATCCCCGCCGCGTCGTCTATCAGCAGCGTCGTCATCGACCCTTCGCGCAGCGCAGAGTTATCGCGCCGCATTGTGCCAAGTGTCTGATAGTAGCTCAACATATCTTCATTCGGCGCGGGATAGAAGCTCCCCGACGTATCTTCCCAGGGATACGGCGCGCGGTTATAGGGATCATCCTGCAAGACACCGCCGGCGTCGGGAATGCTCGGCGCTTCGATGCCGATCTCGTCGCCGTAGTAAATCGTCGGCGCGCCGGGCAGCGTGAACTGCGCCAGCGCCGCCAGCTGTTGCAGCGCCAGATCGCCGTCGAGCGCGGACAGGACGCGCGTCGTGTCGTGGCTGTCCAGAAGATTCATCAGCGCGTAGTACGCCATTGGCGGGTAATCCTCCGCCACCGACCGGATTTGGGCGTCAAACGCCGATGGGGTGAGCGCCGGAATCCTGCCGTCGTTGTCGAGGAAATCCTCGTCCCGCGCGAAGCCGATAATGGCGCGGCGGAAGCGGTAATTCATGGTCGAATCCCACTCGTCGCCGAGCAGCCATTCGGACGCATCATTCCAGAATTCGCCGACGATGACCGCTTCCGGGTTTTCGTCGCGCACGACCGTGCGAAACGCCTCCCAGTAAAGGTCGGACGGATTGCGCCCGTCGTCAATCTCGTTGGCGACGTCCAGCCGCCAGCCGCCGATGCCTTCACGTCCCCACGTCCGCGCCACGCTGTCGTCGTCCAAAAAGAAGAAGCGTCGCGTCTCGATCAGCGTGCTGTTGATCTTCGGAATCGTGTCGAAGCCAGCCCACGACGTGTAAAACGTCTCGCCCGTTGGCGTATCGACGCACGCGCTCGGCTGCCCGGCGCGCGGCGGGATAAACAAGAACCATTCGCGCCACGGTGAGCCGACGCTTTCGCAGGCGCCGTTGGTCACAAACCGGCGGTAGCGGTCGAAATAGCGGCTGTCGCTTGATAAATGGTTGAAGACGCCGTCGAGGATGATCTTCATGCCCCGCGCGTCGGCTTCCGCGACCAGCGCGCGGAACGTTTCGAGATCTCCCAGCATCGGGTCAATTGCGAAGTAGTCGGCGGTGTCGTAGCGGTGATTGGAACGCGCCTCGAAAATCGGGTTCAGATACAGCGCCGTGACGCCGAGCGCTTCGAGGTAGTCGAGCTTTTCGATGATGCCCGCGAGATCGCCGCCGTAGAAATCGCTGTTGAAGTAACCGATGCCGCTTGGAGCCTGGACGAGCCGACCATCGACCGGAGTTTCATTCCACGTCTCGTGAAACAGCAGCGCCAGCTCGCCGTAGAAAGTCGCCGTGCCATCGACCGGATCGTTGGCAGTGTCGCCGTTGCGGAAGCGGTCCGGGAAAATCTGATAGACGACCGCGTTTCGCATCCATTCTGGTGTGTAGAAGTCGGGGTCGTAAGCCGAAATCTGGAAGCTCAAATCGGGACTTTGTTCGTAGACCGTGCCGACGCCGCCCTTGTTCGCCTCGACGTAGTCGAAGCCGCCGGGTCGCGTGTCGTCCTCGTAGTAGAGCGTCTCATCGCCTTTGGTGACGAGGAAGCGGTAATAATAAACCGTCGCGCGCTGCCCCACATCGACTGCTGCTTCCCACAGGTCGTATCCGTCCGGTGTCGTGGCGGTGACGGTCATCGGCAGCAGCGTTTGCGATTGGTCGGCAGAGCGATACACCCGCACCGAAGCCGAATCAAGATCGCCCGCCGCCGCGCGCAGGCGAAGCGTGATCGTCGTGCCCAGAGGCGCCGCCCCGCCGGGGGTGCGGTAGAGATCGTCGCGGCTGTCGTGCCAGAGCGCCTCGCGCTCGATGCTAGCGTCCTGCGCCACAAGGCTGGCTGCGGACAGCAGCCCGACCAGAATCAACACCAGCACGAACGTCAGCTTCCGTCGCGGCACCATGCGCCTCTCCTGTCTGCCTGCGAATTGGGGCTGCGCCATTGTAAAGCCCCGCCGCCGGATATGCAACGCGGGTCAGCCGCTCTTCACGCGCGGGATAATCTCTTCCGTAACCATCGCGATCACATCCGGGTGAGCGAACTCCTGAACCTCGATCATGAAGTACGTGACCCCCGCATCGACAAAGCGCCGCATCTCGTCGATCACGCGCTCCGGCGTGCCGACAAAGGCGATGTCGCGCGTCCAGCGTCCCGCCGCGCGACGTTCGATTTCGGCGTCTGTGCGCCCCACGGCGAGGCGTCCGTACCACGTCAGCCGCAGGGTCGAGAGGTCGCGTCCAATCGCCTCACAGTGCTGGCGCAAGACGCCGAGCCGATCCAGATAGCGCTCCAGGCTGGAATCGGACAGGTTCCACCAGTCGGCGTAACGCGCCGCCAGCATCATCGTTTTGCTGCCCCCGCCGCCCACAAGAAGGGTCGGCGCCGGGTCGGGTTTTGGCTCACAGTAGGCGTCCACGACGTGATAATGTTTGCCGTGGTAGGTCACTTTACCCGGTTCTGTCCACATGCGGCGCATAATTTCGAGCGTCTCCTCAAGCTGTTCCAGACGTATCCCGGCGGCAGGGTAGGGGAAGCCATAAGCGCGGTACTCGTCTTCCTTCCAGCCCGCGCCGATGCCCATAATCATGCGCCCGTTGCTCAGGCTTTGAAGGGTTGCGCCCATCTTCGCCAGCAGCGCCGGGTTACGATAGCTTTGACCCAGCACCATTGGACCGACAGCGAACTGCGGATACTTCGCCGCCATGTAGGTAATGGTCGTCCACGCCTCATACGTTGGTTTGTCTTCCCAGAAAAAATGGTCGGTCATCCACAGGCTTTCCATGTCGCCTTCATAGTGCATCAGACTGGCGTCAAGGTCGTCCATCCACCCGCGAATATTGCCCTTTTCAGGTCCAGCAAATAAGCCAAGCCCAAACGAAATCGTCATCTTATGTCCTTTAAGGTTTCATACCGACAACCCCGGTTAACCGGCATCGTCTACCGCACGACGTTCGCCCTTCAGGGCTGCGGCGGTTACAATGACAGGCGTATGATTGTACTGCGACGACGATGAAGAAGCATCGACCCGCCCAACCCGCTCAGGCGATATCCCAGACGCTCGCCTACGAAGCGGATGTCGTCGAGGGGTTGGAAGCGATTGCCGCCGACGAAATCCGGCGGCTTTTTGCGTCGCGCGCGCAGGTCAAACCGAGCCGTAAGGGTGCGGTTCCGTTCACCTATTCAGGCGACTTCCGAGATTTACACAGTCTCAAGACGGTTCAGGCAGTGTATCGGGTCAGCCAGTTTCAAATTCCGCGCCCGAAAGCGCTGCTTGGCGACACAAATATTCGTATAGTCATAAACACCATCAAAAACATCGTGAACCTCAACCTTTCCCGATACCAAACTCTGCATATCAGCGCAGCAGGCTCGGAAAGCAGTGTCATGCAGCGACTGCGCGAGACCATCACCCGACAAACAGGATTGAAAAGCGACCCGGATGAGGGCGACCTGCTTCTGCGAATTCGCAGGACACCCGATGCGAATTCGGGATGGGACGTGCTGACACGGATCACACCGCGCCCTCTGGCGACACGCGCATGGCGCATCTGTAATTATGAGGGCGCGCTCAATGCGACCGTGGCACATGCGATGGTGCTGATGACCCAACCACATCCGAGTGATCTCTACGTCAATATTGGCGCCGGTTCTGGCACGCTGCTGATCGAGCGGGCAGCGTGGGGCAGGGCGAGTGTGATTCTTGGCGTTGATCGTAGCGAAGAAGCGCTTACCTGCACACAAGACAATATCCATGCGGTAACGTTGAATCAGCCCCTGCGGCTGTGCCAGGGGGATGTCCGGCAGTTACCCCTCCCTCCTCGGTACGCGGATGTCCTGACGGCTGACCTGCCATTCGGTCAGCTTGTCGGATCGCACCGCGAGAACGCCGCGTTATATCCGACGCTCTTAAGTGAGGCAGCGCGGATTGCGAAGCCGGACGCGCGCTTCGTTCTGATTACTCACGAAGTCCGTCTGATGGAAACACTCCTATCTGAGCAGACAGACTGGGAATTACACAAACAACAAATGATTACGCTGCGCGGCTTGCATCCACGAATTTATGTGCTGCGCCGCCAGGTCGATTAATTCGGGGAGAAGGGTGGGTGTGTTTCCGCGGTATCGTGTGCCAGCATCGCGCTCAGGAGAGTCGCCTCCCGTCGATAGATATGATACAGCGCGCCTGCCAGCCGATAGACACTCTCCAGTTCAAGCAGCGTCTGTTTTTCGACCGCGGGAAGCTGAATAAGGAATGCCGCGAGGAAGGTCAGGGTCGCCGCGTCAGTCGGAAGCTCGTCAAGCTCAATCGCCAGACTATCCGCTGTCGCCAGTACCTTTAAATAACGGGCAACCCAGGGGTGCAGCTTCAGCGCAATCTCTGACAACGGATGCGCGTCGGAGACAAAGGGGTATTTGTTGACATTGCCCACCAGGTACGGCTGCTTGTAATCGAGAGACTGCACCTGAAAGCGCTCGTGACCGACTGCGATCAGATTGGCGCGTCCCTCGCCAAGCGGCTGAACCTGGGTGATCCGCGCCGTACACCCGACAGCATAGGGCGTTGGTAACGGACCATTCGCTTCCAGACCCTGCCGAATGAGCACGACGCCAAACGGCTGCTGATCGCCAAGACAGCGGGCAATCATCTGCTGATAGCGCTCCTCAAAGATGTGCAGGCTCAGCGGCATCCCCGGAAAAAGTACGGTGTTGAGCGGGAACAGCGGAAGTCTCATCGCACGCGACCTTTTTGCCAAACAGCTATTACCGCATTATACGTATATTGCGCTCAGGTCGATCTTTCATGGGCGGGTTTCTCATAGGGTCATTAGCTTAACGTCGCGGCCTGTGCGACCAGGCGTCTCCTGCACCCTGATCGCGC
>CALMDI010000251.1 GCA_937864975.1 uncultured Chloroflexota bacterium
AAGGCGCACCGCCGTACGCCCCCACCACGACGTCGCATGGAGCTCCACGATACACGCGATACTTTTGGAACTCGATGACGCCGTGCAGACGTGCGGGGAGGCGGAAGGATGGCGGCTCGGTCGAACGCGTTGTCGGAGCTTACCCGGTTCTGGCTCGAGGCCCGTCACGGCTGCCTTGTCCAGGAGAGCATTCCGGTCCCGGTGCCGTACGGCCAATCCGACATCGATTTCCTGGCGATGCATCCGCGACTGCTGTCGATCACGCTTCCCGATGGCGCACAGATCGGCCCGCGCTTCATCGTCGAAACGGATACGTCCAACATCCTCTACCTGTTCACGGCGAAGGGCATGGGCGCAACGGTGCCGGTGCATCAGCTTCCGCAGGTGAACGACCCCGCCGAAGGCACGGCGTTCAACAGCCTGAGCGCGCTCAAGCCGGACGACGAAGTCGTCGCCACGGTGGCGCTGCCGCTCAGCCTCGAAAGCGGCTTCCTGTTCTTCGCGACCGCGGGTGGTGAAGTCAAACGCATGAAAATGGAAGACCTGCCGGGCTTGATGGCAAACGCCTTCAGCGTCATGGACATCGAAAAAGGGGATCGGCTTGGCTGGGTCATGGTCACCGGCGGAGAGGAAGAAGTTGTGCTCGTCACCGCCGACGCGCAGGCGATACGCTTCAAGGAGACGGACGTGCGCCCGACCGGAATGGGCGCGGGCGGAATGCGCGGCGTCAAGCTGCTCGGTCAGCGCGACCGCGTGGTGGGCGCGGCAATCGCCGGGGATCACCTGCACCTGTGGGTCGTGACCGACGATGGCATCGCGAAATTGTCGCCGCTGGACGAGTATCCGACGCAGGGACGCGCGGGCAGCGGCGTGGTCACAATGAAGCTGGTGCCGGACAGCCGCGGCTTGGCAGCCGCCGCCGTGGGCAAGCCGGACGACGCCATCATCCTGCTGACGAGCAAGAACCGCCCCAAGTACATGCGACTGAGTCTCGCGCCCAAGGCAAAGCGCGCGGCAAAGGGCGACTACATTATCTCGCTGGGCGCGAAGGAGCACGTGAAAAGCGTCGCGACGTATCAGAAGCGCATCGACGCGCCCGACGTGGCGGAGCCGGAAGTCGCAGCCGAAGCGCCGCCGCTGTACAGCAACGGGCACAGTGGCAACGGCAAGATCAATGGGAACGGTCGCGTGAACGGCAAAGCAAAATCGTAATCAACCCCATCGCCCGGCAAAACCGGGCGATGTTTTTGACACCACCGGCGATTCCGATAACATCGAAAATCTCTGTTTACTGGACGCGGTGGAACTCCAGACAACGCTTTGGTGTCCTACAAGATATCCATACGTCTTCGATAACTGATCGATAGGGAGGCTTGCATGATGTCTGACCTCAAACGTCAACGATGGATCGCAGGAAGCACCGTCGTCCTCCTGTTTGTACTCCTCTTTGGACACATCGCCGCCACCCAACTTCGGGCGCAGGATACTCCCCCACGCACGCAGTACGAGTCATTTGACCTCAGCACGCCGGAAGCTGCCGTCCGAACCTTCGTCGATCTTTTTCAGCGGCGAGACTATGCCGGAGCGTTCCTGATCTTCGCGCCACAGACGCAGTCCGCCTGGAGACGTGGCATTTCGATGTTTGACTTCGATGCCCTGATTCAGCCCGACGCAGGAGACGAATTGTTCGACAATATTGCGATTGGGTTTAACCATACTCAGGTCGAGCACAGTGTGGACGTCACCAACTATCTGTTCGATTCGATCATGCTGTTTGCCGAAGAACGCGACGCCTTTCTGATCGACCTGCGCGGGGACGTGGAAATTCTTCGGCAGGAGGACACGACAATTGAGGCGTATGACGACCCGGAAGACGGCGATGACGACGAAACCCCGCTGCCTGCCGTCGACGTCATCGCGTCCGTGGAAGGCATTCAAGGCGAAGTTAGCTTCCGCATGGTGCCGACGCCGAGCGGGCGCTGGCAAATTCTGCAAGTGATCGTACCGGGCGGCGATGAGGAAGTCATGCCGTGGTCGGTTGTCTCGGAGTCATAACCCAAACGGCAGCGCTCACGCTGTGAGGCACAGGCAAGGGTGCCTACCGCGCGGAACTGCGAGACGTGTTTCTAATGACGCACGTCGGTAGACCCGCGAATGGTGTCGGCAAGCTCCTGCACGTGGCGCGCGGGCGCGACGCCGAGCGAGGTTTTCAATTCCTGTTCCAACCGCTCGTAGGCTTTCAGGGAATCGGCGGGTTTGCCCAGGTCGCGGTACAGCCGCATGATACTCATCGTCAGGTCTTCCCGCTGCGGGCTGGTCTTCACGGCGCGCAGGTAATAGCCGAGGGCTTCTTCCTTCGCGCCCTGCCCTTCAATCGCTTTCGCCAGTTGAACGAGCGCATCCCCATAGGTTTGCACAAGTTCCTGCCGCCGTCTCTCCGCCCAGGACATGTTCACCGACGTTAGAAAATCCCCCCGGTACAGCGAAATCGCCCGGCGCAAGAGATCAATCGCTTCGTGATTTGAAACGACGGCGCTGCTCTGCACCAATTCGTTGAACACGGCGGAGTCGTAGCTCAATTCGATGTGCGGTGCGATGCGGTAAAAGCCCGACCAGTACACGGTTAAGTCCATGCCGAGGACTTCGCTGATTTTGCGCTTGGTGACGTGAAACACATTGGTGGCTTCCCGCGTCGACAGCGCGGGCCAGAAGGTTTCAAAGATTTCGCCGCGAGTGGTCATTCCGCGATCTACGAGGTAGAAAAACAGGGAGCGAGGCAGCAAGCCGTCCCAACTGTCCACCGGCTTGCCGTTCAAATGGACGCGCCCACTGCCGAGCGAGCGCACTTCAAGCAGGGAATTTCCGTTTGATTGCGCGCGCGCGTAATCCCACAGCATCATCGATTCGTCGGCGGGGATGAAGACCGTGACGCGCTTTAAACGCTCGTCTTCCAGGACGATGCTCGGAACGTGCCTGCTCAGCAGGATCACACGCCCGCGCGCCGTCTCCAGAACCAGCGTCGTTAAAGCGTGGTTGAATTCAGCAGGGTTCACGCGGTCGCACTCGTCAATGACCAGCAGAGACGCGCCGTCCAGCGATGGCGTCCCCGTCTGGTGTTCCACCGCTGCCTGAATTTGCGTCTCGACCTGCTCTCGCGTCAACTGCGCGCCCTCAAGGCGCACGTAGACCGTGCCGTCGCCTTGCAGGAATTCGGCAAGCAGCGTGTGATGATGGAAAAAATTGGGATGCAGGAGCACCAGACGAATCGCGGGCTCCAACGCTCGAAACTGGCGTATCGCAAGTTGGATAGCTGAAACCGGCATCCCCCATCCCTTCGCGTAGCACCATGGAAGCATCAATTCGCACTGCCGGGAGCGTTCCCAACGGTGTTCTCTTGATCTAAGATTGTAGCGCAGTTATTTGCGTTACGGCAAACCGCTTATTAAGCATTGTCTGCCGTTTATAATGGGTATCGGTAAGACAGTCTCCTAGCTGACATTCCGCCGCCGCGCCTCGACCACGCTTTGAATGTTCTCGATTCGCGTCAGCACGCGCGAAAGCTGCTGAAGATCGGCAAATTCCATCGTCAGTTGGAACGTGGCGATATTTTGCCGCGTCGATACGTTGACCGTCGACATATTCACCTTTTCGTCGGCGATGATCGTGCTGATGTCCCGCATCAAGCCTTCGCGGTCGTAGGCGACAATTTCAACGGGCACCGAGAAACGCTGCTCGTTTTTAACCGGACCCCAGTTTACGTCGATCAACCGCTCGGCGTCGCTGCCGCCATTGACATTCGGGCAGTCGGCGCGATGGACAGTCACGCCGCGCCCGCGCGTGACAAAGCCGGTAATCGGGTCGCCCGGCATCGGATTGCAGCACTTGGCGAGGCTGATGAGCAAGCCGCTTGTTCCCTGCACGTTGATCCCGTTGCCTGAATCGACCATCATGCCGGACGGCGCGGGGCGCGGCTTGAGCGTGAGCCTATCCTGCGCTTCCTGCTCGCGGCGCTCCATGTCCAGAATTCGGCTGGCGATCTGCCCACCGTTGATATCGCCCGCGCCGACGGCGGCGAGAAAATCATCCAGGCGTTCGTAGCCGAACCACTGGAAGACCGTATCGAACGCCATGCTGTCCAGCAGACCCAGCCGTTTTAGCTCGCGTTCCAGCACTTCACGCCCACTCTGAATGTGCTTCTCGCGGTTCTGCTTGCGGAACCAGGTGCGAATTTTGGAGCGCGCGCGTTCTGTATGAACATAACCGAGGTCGGGGTTCAGCCAATCGAGGCTGGGACCGCCGCGCTTGGCGATCATAATTTCGACCTGATCGCCGGTTTTGAGCACGTGGTTCAGGTTGACCAGCCGACCATGCACCTTCGCGCCGCGGCAGCGATGTCCGATCTCGGTGTGAATGTGATAGGCAAAGTCAATCGGCGTCGCGCCCGTGGGCAGGTCGATAATGTCGCCCTTGGGCGTGAACGCATAGACGCGATCCTCGAAAAGCTCGGTCTTCATCGTATCGACGAACTGCTTGGCGTCATCAACTTCGGGACCGAATTCCATCAGGCGGCGCAGGTAATTCAGACGCCGCTCGAAGACTTCATCGCGCGAGCGGGTGTTGCCCTCTTTATAGCGCCAGTGCGCGGCGATACCGTACTCGGCGTGCTCGTGCATCTCCCACGTGCGAATCTGCACTTCCACCGTTTTGCCGTGCGAATCGAGGACGGCGGTATGGAGGCTCTGATAGAAGTTGTCTTTAGCCGCGGCGATGTAATCGTCAAACTCGCCGGGGATCGGTCGCCACAGGCTGTGCGACACGCCGAGCGCGAGATAACACTGCGGAACGGTGTCCAGGATGACACGCACGGCGCGGACGTCGTAAATCTGCTCGAACGGCAGCACCTTGCGCTGCATTTTCTTGTAGATGCTGTAAATGTGTTTGGGACGTCCGGTGATCGTCGCGTTGGTGATGCCATGTTTTGCAAGCTCGCCTCGCAGCGCGTCGATGATCTTCGCTAGATAGGCTTCCCGGTCGGCTCGGCGCTCGTCAATCTGCGCGGCGATGCCGCGATACGCTTCGGGGTCAAGATAGCGCAGACTCAAGTCTTCGAGTTCCCACTTGATCTGCCAGATGCCGAGCCGATTCGCCAGCGGCGCGAAGATGTCGAGCGTCTCCTGCGCGATACGCCGCTGTTTTTCTTCCGGCATGAAACCGAGCGTTCGCATGTTGTGCAGCCGGTCGGCAAGCTTGACGAGGACAATCCGCACGTCGTCGCCCATCGCCAGCGCCATCTTGCGGATGTACTCCACGTCGCGGTCGGCAGTACGGCTGCGCTTGTCGCCGTCAATCTTGAACGGCATGTTCGTCAGCTTGGTGACGCCGTCGACAATGTTCGCCACGGAATCGCCGAACTCGTTACGCAGGTCGTTGATCGTCGCGGGCGTATCCTCGACCAGGTCGTGCATCAGCGCCGCCGCGATGGTCTCGGCATCCAGCTTCATATCCGCCAGCATTTGCGCCACGGCAACACAGTGGGTGAAATAGGGATCGCCCGATTTACGGAGCTGCCCGGCATGGGCGGCTTCGGCTTTGCGATAGGCGCGCTCGACAATCGAGCGGTCAGTCGGGGTGAGTTCAGGAAGACTCTCAAGAATCGTCTGGAGCTTCATACCAGTGGGGAACCGTCTTTAATTGGATGGAGTCATGTAGGGAAAGCAGCAAAACGGTAAATCATCGTCCTATTTTACATCAGAATCGTCACGATGGGTCTCGTGGCGATGTTATAATGCCTGCTGCGCTGCCGACGACCGGAGTTCTGGGTGGCGAGAAGCGCACGCCGACTCCATGAAACGACTGAGCCAACTGTGTATCGAGGAAACCTTAACTCGTGTCTGACCTTTTAACTGTAGACGCCGCGATTGCCCGAATCTTACGGCAGATTAATCCGCTTCCCGCTGAGACTGTTTCCCTTGCAGACAGCCTGGGTCGCGTGCTGGCGGAAGACGTGCGCTCGGAAGTCGATCTGCCGCCTTTCGCCAATTCGAGCATGGACGGTTACGCCGTGCGCGCCGCCGATATTACCGGCGCGTCGGCGCAAACGCCGGTTGTCTTGCGGGTGGTGATGGACATCCCGGCGGGGTCGATGCCAGCGCGCGCGGTCGGACAGGGTGAAGCCGCGCGCATCATGACCGGCGCCCCCCTACCGGCTGGCGCGGACGCGATTGTGCCGGTCGAGCAGACCGACACGCCGTTTTCGCAGCGCGGCGACGCGCCGCTTCCCGATCAGGTCGCGATTCTGAAAGCCTCGCGCGCGGGCGATTACGTGCGTCTCGTTGGCGAAGATATCCGCGCGGGACAGGTCGTGCTGGCAGCCGGGACGACGCTGCGCCCGGCGGACATCGGCGTGCTGGCAGCGCTGGGACACGCTCAGGTGCGCGTGACGCGACAACCGCGCGCTGCCATCCTCAGTACCGGCGATGAGCTGGTCGCGGTCGAGGAGCCGCTCGCGCCCGGAAAAATCCGCGACGTGAACGGTTACACTCTCGCCGCGCTGGTGGCGCAGTACGGCGGTATCGCGATTCGTATTCCGGTCGCGCGAGATACGCTGGATGACATTCGACGGCGCTTCAACGAGGCGCTGGACAGCCAGCCCGACGTCATCCTAAGTTCCGCGGGCGTGTCGGTTGGCTCGTTCGATCTGGTGCGAACCGTGCTGGCGGCGCTTGGCGAGGTTAATTTCTGGCGCGTAAATCTTCGTCCCGGCAAGCCACTCGCCTTCGGGCATTTACGCGGCGTGCCCTTCTTCGGCTTACCCGGTAACCCGGTATCCGCGATGGTCACGTTCGACGTGTTCGTGCGCCCGGTGCTGCTCAAGCTTAGCAATCGATTAGACATCATGCTCACGGCGCGCGCGCTGACCGGGGAAGCCCTATCCTCGGATGGACGGCGCAGCTACGTGCGTGTTACACTAAAGGAAATCGACGGTAATCTTGTCGCGACCACCACGGGCACGCAAAGCTCTGGCGCGCTTCTGTCGATGGTTCTGGCGGACGGACTGCTGATTATCCCGGAAGGTATGACCCACGTGCCCGCCGGAACCCCTCTTGATGTCAGGTTACTGAGAGCGAGATTCGGGGAGTAAACGAACCACGATGGAGACGGCAAACATTCAGACCGCGGAGACGCCGCAGTCCTCCGGGTTTCGCCTGCGTCTGTTTCACGTGCAGGTCTTGATTGAGATTGTGGCGCTCTGCGTTACGGGCTGGATGTTTTACAACAAGATCGCCGGGCAGCCGCTTCAGTGTTCCGAGATCGGCATTATCAATTGTTCCGTGGTCGAAAGCAGCGCCTGGTCGCGCGTCCTCGGCTTTCCCACGTCCGGTCTGGGCTTCATCGCCCACGTGATTATTCTCAGCCTGCTTCTCCTGGAACGGCGCGTTTCGTTCTTCCAGCAGTATGCTGTGCCGATGCTTTTTGGCGTGACGCTGTTCTCCGTCTTGTATCATTTTTACCTGATCTACATCTCCCTGTTCGTCATCAAAGCCATCTGCCTGTGGTGTATGACCGCGGCAACCCTGATGACGATTCAGTTCGGCATCAACTCGGTGCGCCTGCGGCGGTACCTGGCAGCGTAGCAGTCAGCCAGTCAGCATTCGGCAATCAGCAACGTGAAAGCGCCAATACAAAAGGCGCAGAGGGCGAATATCCTCTGCGCCTTTATTTACCCACGCCTCAGCGTTCGGGTTTGAAGTTGTGTATTTCGCGGAGCGCGAGCGGCTGATCGCTTTAAGTCGAATGATCGCGTAGCGTGCGTTCCAGAATATCGTCGAGTTCCTGCGCGCGTTTTTTGCCCTGCTGGCGCGTCTGCGGCTCGCGCCGGGCGGGCGCTTCTTCCTCGTCGCGACCTTCCATCGCGCGGCGCAGCGCCAGCTCCATTGCCGTCGGAACGCGATCCTCTTCCGTCTCTTCCGGCATCTGAATCGGTTCTTCGTGCGCCTTCAGGCTCATGTCGATGCGCTTCTTCTTGCGGTTGAGCCGGATAATCCGCGCGTTAACCTGGTCGCCCACCTTCACCACGTCGGAAGGCGAGTTGACAAAGCCGCTGGCAAGCTCCGAAACGTGGATCATGCCCTGGCGCTCCGCGCCGATGTCGACAAAGACGCCGTAGTTCTCGATGCGCGTGATCGTTCCCGCGACCATCTGCCCTTCCTGCAAATCGTCCCATGTCACCGCGGGCGGTTTGACCAGCGACAGGGCAATCCGGTTATTCTCGCGGTCGATCCGCAGCACGAAGGCGGTAATTTCCTGACCGACCTTGACCACGTCCTCGACGTTACGCACGTTTGGCTTGCCGAGCTGCGAGACGTGCAGCAGCCCATCCTGACGGACGCCGATATCGACAAACGCACCGTACAATTCGATCCGCTTAACCGTGCCGCGAATTTCCATGCCCGGCGCCAGCGCGTCCACCGAGGTTGGTGCAGTTGGGTTGGTATCTGCACTCATACGATCACTCCTTCTCTGTCCGTTCGTCTCATCAATCGGCGCGTACGGTCACTAGGACGCCGGCGTGGGCGTTACCGTGATGCTGGGCGTGATCTCGTACTCCGCGTCGTCCGCGCTTCGATACGTGTTGAAGCTGTCGTAGCCCTCCCACGCATGAAGGGAGTTGGTCTGCATAAACAGGTTCATGTCGTCGGGCGTCGTGTAGAGCATTCCGATGATCTCGCTGTCTTGACTGACCTCGCCCGTTTCGGGTCCGGCAGAGAACGCAAGCACAATCATCGGTACGTCGGGATACACAAGGTTCACAATCGCCTGATCGTCGGTGACCGGCGTGCCCACCGCATAGGACGGGTCACCGTGGACGTCGATCACTTCCTCTAACGTCATATTCGGTCGCGTGCGGATGAAAAGCAGGTTAACCGTCTCGCCGTCCTCCGCGACCATCTGGCAGCATTCGGGACCGCCGCGCACATTCCAGATCGCGCCGATGGCGTCGGTGTTTTCGTCTTCCTGGGACTGGATATTCTCGAACGAGGCGTCATCCTCGATGATCGTCAGCGCATCGCGCCATACGGTCTCGCCCGGTGTGATGCCTCGAAAGCAGGGCGCTTCGCAGGGGTCGCCGGTGATTAAGCCTGTTTCGTCGAGCAGGGTTTCGTCGCGGAGTTCGGGAGGAGGGGCGCAGGCGGCAATGAGCAGACATGCCAGGACAGCGATCCCCGGCAGCAAGCGGCGCAAATTCATCGAGATATCACTTTCATTGTGTCAGCGATCAGGCTGCGTCTCGGTTGTGATGGTTGGGCGCAGCACCCGCGCGGGTGCTGCGCCCAACGTTCAGGCGTCGGTTGTCCGGGCTACTGCTCAAGGGAGAGCGTATAGGCTCCGGTCGTCACGCCGTACTGATCCCCGTAGTGCGTCGCAATGATAATATACTGCCCACCTTCTGGCAAGGAGAAATTGCTGATGAGCGAGTCGGTGTTCTCGCCCACCACAGCATCGTCATTCTCCGCCACGAGCGCGCCGTTCGGACCGATCAGGTAGAGCTTGGTGTCGAGATTGGTCGCCGGCGCCGCGTTCATCGTCACCGTTACCACGTCGCCCGCCAAGCCTTCAAAGGAGTACAGGTCGAACGTGTTCGTCGGCGTGATGCTGCCGTTGACCACATCGCCCGGAAGCATCGGGAAGGCGGTCGCCGCTTCGCTCTCCCAGTCGAGCGAGCCAAGTCCGGTGATGCCGCCCTCGCCGACCGTGACGACTCCATCGGTACCAATGGTAAAGCTCGTGATGAAGTGCTCGCCGGGAAGGAACGGCTGCGACGTCGTTACCGATTCTGTCAGCAGCGGCTGGTTATTGACGGTGACGTAAAGCGTGAAGCCCAGAGGTGTCGTGTCTTCACACTCATTCTGGAACCAGACGTCAATCTCGTAGGCGCCGGCGCGCGGCACGATGGTCGTGGGCCAGTAAATATAGGAAACGGGCGTCGTATCGGACGTGGTACAACCCACGTTCCCCGCCGCCCCAAGCTGCCCGCCGCTGCGAATTTGCGGCGAGTCGTCGTACACGGCTTCGCCCGCCGGATCGCGCACCAGCAGCTGCAAGTCCGCCACGGTGTTCCATACCAGCGTCACTTCGATGTTACCTTCCGGCAGCGCCAGCGCGAGGACTTCTTCGGGCAGGTTTTGCACCACCGGAACTGGCGTCGTGCCGGGGACCGGGGTGCCCGCCGGAACGGTCGTGGTCACGCCGGAGATCGTCAGGTTAAAGCTGCCCTCGGTGCCGCCGATGTCCAGCCCGTAGCGCGTCGCCACAATCGTATAATTCCCGTCAATCGCCAGCAAACTGTTGGCGAGCAGTGAATCGGTCACGCCTTCCGCGGCATCGTCGTTGACGTACAGAACGTTGCCGGTCGGATCCAGCAGCGCAAGGTAAGGATCGAGACTGCCGGACGCCGCGTTCATGGTGATGGTGACGATATCGCCCGCGGGCGCGGTGAACGTGTACGCCTGCCACGGCTGTTCGTTGGTGATTTCGCCGACGGTCGTGATCCCACGCTCGATGGGCTGCGCGCCCGCGATCAACACCGCCGCCGAAGCCGGCAGCTGCTCGTCGCCCTTCACGCCGCTGCGCCCGCTCATCTGCGCCGAGGCATCTGCCGCCACTTCGTAGCTGGTAATGAACACCTGCTGTGGAAGCAGCGAGCCTTCCACGGTCTCTAACGGCTGCCCGTTGACCGCCGCATTTATGGAAAAGGTGACCGGACCGACTCCGCCGCAGTCCTGCTGGTAATAGACCAGCACTTCGTAGCTGCCCACCGGAATGCCGCCGGGCGTCCACGTTGCCTGCTCGGTGCCATTCGGAGCCACGGTCTCGCACGAGCCGTTGACATTATTTCCAAACGTGCCGCCGAAATCGACCACCGGATTGTTGAAGAACAACGCCCCGCCGACCGGGTCGCGCACTTCAAGGTCGAGATCGACACCCGCGTTCCACGTGAGCGTGACCTGCATCCCCCCCGCCGTGACGGTCACGGGCGCGTCCGCGATTTCCACGGTGGCTTCCAAGCCCGCCACCGGGGTCGTCGTCGGCACGATAATCGTCGCCTCGGCAACCGCCGCTGTCGCCGCTTCGGTCGCGGTCGGGACAACAATCGTTGCCGGAGGAATCACGGTCGCGGCTGCTTCGGTCGTTTCGACGGTCACTTCACCGCCGACAAAGGCGTTGGTTTCCAGAACCAGCGCATACGTGCCTTCCGCAAGCGAATCCGCGCTGACGACGGGTAACACGGTCACGTAGTACAACCCGGTCGTAGGCAGCGTTGCTTCGAGCCGCGTCTCGCCGGATGCTACCAGATCGCGCTCCTGCCCGATGAACTGCCCCTGTGCGTCGGTGACGAGCAGCGCGAGCGCCAAGCCATCGGTGCTGGTTGCCGTCAGACGGATGGTATCCCCTGCTGTGCCTTCAAACGTAAAGACCTGCGCGGTGGTATCGCCGCCGCGTGTCAAAACGCCGGTCGCAGCCGTGCCCGGTGTGAGTGTAGGGGTTGCGTCCTGAGCGCTCACAACCGTGACGCCCAGGAGAAGGAGGACGACCAGCGGCACGAACTGCCGCGCGATTTGCCTGTACCACTGACCAGCCATAACCTGTTCCCTTCCGTATCGGAATGTAATCCAAACCGAGACCTTCCTGCCGCAAGTGTAGCGTAGCCGAATTCGTTTCGCCATTGGTGAAGCCAACGCTTTTCCTACGGTCGCATTTATGAGCCGATAACAACTGGAACCGCCTGCTCCCCAAGATCAAAGTCGGGAGACGCAATAAAAAAGCCCATGATCATCATGAGCTTTTTGTCGATTGGCGGCTGTTACCAGTAACGCCCCCGGTCGTAGATATAGACGTTATCGCGGGTGCGCTCGCGCATTTTGCGCGCGGTGTAGGCAACCGAGAGCCAGCCCGCGCCCACCACGATCACCGCCGTGGCGACCATCCATGCCAGCAACTGAGGGAACAGAACGATGATGACGCCAAACAGGATCAGCAGCGTGCCGGGCAGCCACCACGGGCTATTCGTGCGAAACAGCATTGGGATTCTCCTTTGAAACTTCCTCTCATTATGACCGGCTTCGATTGGAGCTTCATAAATCGCCTATCAGAACGCCGCAAGAATCGCGCTCATTTGACGGTGTGGAGCGTCGACACGATAATGGAGCCTATGCAGCGCCAGCTTTTCAAGTGAGTCCGGTTTAAGGTAAAATTCCTCGGGAAATTAGCACGTATGTTCTAGGAGAATCGGAGTGCAGTTCGTTTACTACACCGAAAAAACGGTTGCTCAGTCGCTGACAGCGCTGAACGCACGAATGCAGGTCAAGGGGACAAGCAGCCGCCCGGCGCTCGATGGCTGGGTCGAGAAGAACGGGAATTTTTGCCTCGGCGTGACGGCGCCGGTGCGCGGGCGCTTCAACCGCACGACGTACATGCGCGGCAAACTGGAACGTCGGGGGTCGTACACGGTCGTCCGGGCGAGGGTATCGCGCGGAGCGACGCGCGAAAACAAGATCGTCATCTACGGCGCAATGGCGCTGATCGCAGTTGCGCTGGTCGTGCTCGGCAATATCTGGATGGGATTGATTCTCGTCCCGGTCGCCGCGGCGCTGTATATCCCTCTGACGGGCGATTACCTCAACAGTGAGATGCTTCTAAGCGAGCTTCAGAAAACGCTCAAGGCGCGTTCGACGCCGCCGAAAGCGGTCAGGGCAGGCGCCGCGACGAAGCCCGCCGCGCCCGCAAGGAGAGCCTCGCCCGCAGGCGGCGCCACGAGCCGTTCGGCGCTGCCCGCCCGTGTTGGAGCCGGGCGCGACTCGTCAGCCGATGAACTGTCGCTGTTTCCGACGGAGGAGTCGTAATCCTCGGAGCGCTTTCCATGTCGCCTGACGAGAACAAAGCCCTGATCCGCCGGATGTTCGACGAGTTTTACAACCGGGCGAACCTCGACCTCGCGGACGAGCTGTTCAGCGATGACTACGCGAACTGGAGTGGAACGCAGCGGGCAGTTCTCGGACCGGACGGCATGAAAGCAATCATCCGGTCGCAGCACGCCGCCTTCCCCGACCAGGTGACCGCGATAGACGATGTGATTGCGGAGGGCGATAAGGTTGTCGTCCGCGGCACGGATACGGGCACGCACACGGGTACGGCGTTCGCGAATATTCCCACCAGCGGCAAAGCATTTTCGATCACGTGGATTTATATTTTCCGCATCGAGAACGGGAAGATTGCCGAATCGTGGCTGGAACTGGACGCGGACGTTTTCTGGCGACAGCTACGCACAGACGACCTCAAATCTTCTTAAGCTTTCCATAAGGTTCCCCTTCGCCGGGCATAAAGACATAGACACACGCCTCCGGTTATCCTAAGATACATCCGCGCCGCGTCCGACTGGCGCGGCATCTTTTGGTTAACGATGGAGCCTGTGCATGAGCAACTACAATCAGGTCACCGAGCGTATCCAGCGGCAGACGATGTTTGTGAACGACCTGCTCGCCGAAATCAATAAGGTGATGGTCGGTCAGGAAGGGCTGGTCGAGCGCGTGCTGATCGCCCTGCTGGCGGACGGTCACATTCTGCTGGAAGGCGTTCCCGGACTGGCAAAGACGCTGCTGGTTAAAACGGTCGCGCAGTCGATCAATGCCGAGTTCTCGCGCGTGCAGTTTACGCCTGACCTGCTGCCCGCCGACCTGATCGGCACGCAGATTTACAATCCCCGCAGCGGCGACTTCAGCGTGCATCGCGGACCCATTTTCGCGAACCTGCTGCTTGCCGACGAAATCAACCGCGCCCCCGCCAAAGTCCAAAGCGCCCTCCTCGAAGCGATGCAGGAGCGGCAGGTCACGATTGCCGATCAGACGTTCCCGCTCAGCGCGCTGTTTCTGGTGCTGGCAACGCAAAACCCGATTGAGCAGGAAGGTACCTACACCCTGCCCGAAGCGCAGGTCGACCGCTTCATGCTCAAGGTGATTGTCGAGTACCCGCAGCGGCACGAGGAGCGTTTGATCCTCGACCGGATGACCAGCGCGGTCACGCCGACAGTTCAGCCCGTCGTCAATCCCGACGCGATTTTGCAGTCGCGGCAGATTGTCCGCGAGATTTACGTAGACGACCGCATCAAGGAGTACGTCCTCGACATTGTCGGCGCGACCCGCGACCCGCACCGCTATCGCCTGCCCTCACTGCGCCCGCTGATCGGGTTCGGCGCGTCGCCGCGCGCGGGCATCTTCATGATTCAGGCGGCGCGCGCGTATGCCTTCCTCAAGGGGCGCGGGTTTGTCACCCCCGACGACATCAAGCATCTCGCGCCGGACGTGCTGCGGCACCGCGTGATCACCACCTATGAAGCGGAAGCCGAGAACATCACCAGCGCGCAGCTGGTGCAGGAAATTTTGAATCATGTGGATGTTCCGTAATGCTGACCGCGGAGTTGATGAGCAAGATTCGCCGGATCGAGATTCATACCCGGCATCTGGTCGACGACCTGTTCGCGGGCGATTATCACTCGATCTTCAAAGGGCGCGGCATCGACTTTGACGAAGTGCGCCCGTACCAGCGCGGCGATGAAGTGCGCACGATTGACTGGAACGTGACGGCGCGCACGGGCGATTTATACGTCAAGCGCTACGTCGAGGAGCGGGAGCTTACGGTCATGCTGGCGGTCGACGCCAGCGGGTCGAGCGACTTCGGCACGGTCAACCGCTTCAAGCGCGAGCTGGCGGCGGAAATGGCAGCCGTCCTCTCATTCGCGGCGACGACCAATAACGACCGCGTGGGACTCATCATCTTCACGGACAAGATCGAGCTGCTCATTCCGCCGCGCAAAGGACGCAAGCACGTCCTGCGCGTTATCCGCGAGCTGCTCGCGTTTGAGCCAACAGGACACGGTACCGACATCAAGCTTGGGCTGGATACGGTGAATCACCTGCTCAAGCGAAAGGGCATCGTCTTTCTCGTCTCGGACTTCCTGACCGATCCAGAGGAATACCGGCAGGCGATGCTGATTACCAGCCGCCGCCATGACCTGATCGCCATCGACCTGCATGACCCGATGGAATCGAACATCGAGGATGTCGGCGTGCTGGTGCTGGAAGACGCCGAAACCGGCGACCTGACGTGGGTGGACACGGGCAACCCGCAGTGGCGGCAGGCGTTCGAGGAACACAATCGCCAGTTCGAGGCTGCAAAACGGCGCGTTTTCAACGGCGCGAAGGTGGATCGCATTCTGGTGACGACGCCGGACGATTACGTGGCGGCGCTCTCGAAGTTCTTCCAGAACCGGGTGCGCCGGGTCGCGCGAGGCACATGAGCGGAAGAACCCCCGATTCCCTATCAAAAACACCCAAAAGTCTTTCTCCGTTGAAGGGCAAGGACTGAGGGAGAGGTTGAATGAAATTGACTAAAAACGTTCTTACCGTCGCCCTGATGCTCGTGACTTTGACCTTCACATTCGGTGCGGTTAGCGCTCAGGATGAGGTCACGGCGGCGCTGACGGCGGGACGCAGCAACCTGACGGTGGGCGACGTAGTGCCGCTGACCTTCGAGGTGACGCACCCGGCGGGGTGGCGTGTGATCGCGCCGGAGCTGCCGGAACAATGGGGTGACTATGAAGTCCGCGCGCAGTTGCTGCCGACCATCCGCGACAACGGGGACGGCACCGAGACGACGAGCCAGCAGATCGACGTGGCGCTGTTCGCGCCGGGCACGTTCCAGACGCCGCTCATGGAGTTTCGCCTGGTCAATGACAGCGGACAAATGACGACCCGGCAGGTCACGCCGCTGTCGCTCACGATCAACTCTGTCCTGACGCCGGACGACATGGAATTACGCGACATCAAGCCGCAGGCTGAACTGCCGGTGCCGTTCGTGTCGCCGCTGGTTTATATCGGCGCGGTCGCGCTGGTCGCGGTTTCCGTGGCGGCGCTGGCGCTGGCAATTCGACGCCAGCAGGCAAACCGCCCGGTGATCGACACGCGCAGCATTTATCAGGTCGCCTATGACGACCTCAACGCCATCGACGGTCGCCGCTTTGTCGAGCATGGCGATTATCGAAGCTACGCGGAAGAAGTGTCGAACGTCATGCGGCGCCTGCTGGAACGTATGTACGGCATCTCGCTGAAAGATCACACGCTGCTCGAAGTGCGGCGGATGCTGCGCGACGTGGATCTGCCGCCCGACTATCTGCGCTTCGCCCTGTCCCTGCTGGTGGATTGTGACTATGTGAAATTTGGTCACGAGATGCCGGACGCGAACGACATTGCCGCGCGGACGACGCGCGCGCGCCAGTTTATCCTGCTGGTGGAGCCGATGGACGCCGCGCGGCAGGTTCGCATGGAGGGCGCGGCATGACCTTCCGCTTCGAATCCCCCGGCTTTTTGCTTCTGCTCACGCTGGTCGTGCTGCTGGCGCTGCGCGCCTTCTGGCTGCGCCGTCGGGCGCGACCGGCAGGGATGCGCTATGCCGACACGCGGATGCTGGCGCAGTTGAAACCGTCTTGGCGCATCCGTTTCCAGCCGCTTCTCCCCCTGCTTCGCATGGGAACGCTGTCGCTGGTCATCATCGCGCTGGCTCGCCCGCAGACCGGGCAGGGACGCGAGATCGTGCGCGGCGAAGGCATCGACATCGCGCTGGCGCTGGACATTTCCGGCAGCATGGCGGCGCTCGATTTTCAGCCCGCCAACCGCCTCGAAGCGGCGAAAGACGTCATTAGCAGCTTTATCGCGGAGCGTGAATTCGACCGGATCGGACTGGTCGTCTTTGCCAGTGAAGCCTTCAATCAAAGCCCGCTGACCACCGACCACAACGCGCTCACCCGCGTGCTCGATCAATCGCAGCT
>CALMDI010000252.1 GCA_937864975.1 uncultured Chloroflexota bacterium
ATCAGGCGGGCTGGAGGGTCGAGGCGAGCACCTCCAGGTCGAAGCCTTCCTTGCGCACCCGGAGGTCGTAGTAGGCCACCGTGAGCACGCAGTAGAGCAGCGGATACAGGAGCATCTGCACCACGCCCACGACCGCCAGCGTCAGCAATCCCGCCCCCAGTCCGGCACCGCCCGTGGGCAGCAGCAGCTCGGCGAGTGCCATGAGCGCGATGATCGGCACGTAGAGCAGGATGAGGAGGGTGACCAGCAGCCCCAGCATGCGCCAGCGCGAGCCCCGGGTCAGCGACCATGAGCGGGAGAGCGCGCCGGTCGGCGTGCTGGTCATTTTGCTGCATAATACGGGCGCGCAGGACACGCACGTGGCGCGGTTTGAAAATGCGCCCGTGAAGATTGTTCCATAAGGTGTCGGTACAGTAAGGCGGGAGGCGGTTATGCCCATTGTCGACCGGAGAGAATTTGGCGGGCGCTTCAGCGTGCGCGAGAACGCGCAGCGGCTTGCCAATTACCGTTATCTCGAAATTCAGTTGATGGAAATGCTCGGCGGCTGGTGCCATACGACGCCGCAGATCGCGTTCAAGGCGACGTTTGGCTATCACGTTTACGATCACGCGCAGTCGGCAGACTTGCTCGGCGAGCGATTGGAACAGCTTCGCTCCGGGCGCGAGAGCCAGGAGCCGCCGAACGACGACTTTGCCAGGCTGTGCGAGTACATCTGGAATCTCGATTCGACTCTTGATCGTCTCGTCGCGGTCTACCGGGTTCTGGAACCCCATCTGGTCAGCACCTACGTCTATCACGCCGATGCGACCGACCCGCTGACCGACACGCCCACCGTGCGCCTGCTGCGTCAGTTGGCGGCGATGGGTCAGTCGCATATTGCCTGGGGACAGGCGGTGCTGGACTCGCTGGCACGGACGCCGGAAGAACGCCGCCGCGCGATGGACGTACAGGCGGATATCGAGCTTCGGCTGGTGGAATGCGGAGGCGTGACCGGGCAGGGCATCGAGTCGCACTGGCTGGTTTTCCACAGCACGCGCGCCGCCGACAAGCCCGCCAAACGCCTGCGCCTGAGCACGCGCGCCTATCGCTTCACGAAACACTGCCCGCCGATGGAACACTCGGTCGTGGAAGCGCCGTTCTGGTTCTCCTCCAACGGCGACGATTTCAAAAAAGCCTACACCGCCGAGGACGAGTGGTCGCTGGAAGGCTATCGTCACAAGTTCCACCAACTGCTGTACGGCGAGGTCGAAACGACCGACCGCATGGGCAAGATGATCGCCGAATTCCCGAAACTGCCGTGGACGATGCGCGTCGAACTGGCGCACCAGATGTGGGACGAGGCGCGTCACATCGAGATCGTGGCGAAAGCCTGCGAGGACGAGCTTGGCGCGACGCTTGGCTATGGTCCGTGGCCCCTGGCGTGGTGGTGGATGCAGAACGAGGATGATCCCCTGCGGCGGATCTCGGTGACCAACAGTTGGGCTGAGCGCAACCTGATGAGCACGCTTCGCCAGTGGCGCGAGCACGCCGAAGAACGCGGCTACGACCGTATTGCCGAGTTATGCGATTATCTTCAGGCGGATGAACTCACGCATGTTAAGCTGGCGACGCACTGGATTCGCAAGCTGACCGACGACGATCCGGCGTATCTGGCGCAGCTTCTCGACTGGAGCCGGAAAGCCGTCGAGCGAATCGAGGGCTTTTACGGCAGCGCCTACGGTTCGGAGGGGCGCAGCGAGCCGCACTTCTCGTTCGCGCGCGGCGGCGATGACGGCATCAACGAAAACGAGGTCGTCAGTCCGATCATCGGGGAATAGCTGCGTCAAACGGTCTTCCTTTATCGGTAGGTGCCGCGAACGGCATTGCTCACCCTCAGCGACAAGGAACGAGTATGGAGCGAGGCGTCTACTTCGACGCATGGTTCCCGCGTCAGCATAACTATCATCCCAGCCTGCCCGCGCGCCGCCTGAAAATGGTGGGAGACTTGCAGGCATACCGCGCGACCGTGCTAGTCTGGTCGGCGCTGGGGGGCGGCTCGATCTCGCTGCCGTATCTCGAACAGGAGGCGTTCGGCGCGATTGACCCGCGTTTCCGCATCTACGGCTTCATGAACGACAGCGAGTTCATCCGCGAGTGCCAGAAGCATAGTATCAAGGTCTTCGGCATCGTGTTCGAGGTGCAGGGCTGGGAATTCCCGGTCGAACTGAACGAGGCGGAAGACACGATTCTTGCGATGAACGAGCTGCGCGGCGCGGGCAAGCGCGACCGGATCGGGCTGCGCGAGTTCACGCAGAATCGCTATCCCAAGCTGTGGCAGCCGATTGAGCATTATTTCCCCGGCGGGCTGGTCAACAGCGCGGGCGAGAAGGTGACTGATTTGACACAGCAGTGCTGCTCGCGCGACATTCACGGCGCGCCGCTGCACGCGCGCTGGGTGGAATGCCCCGACCGTGATCACGAATGCTTCCTGATGGATCGCAACAATCCGGTCTGGCGGGAATACCTGAAGGCGATCATTCGTATTCAGATCGACGCCGGGGTGGACGGCGTGCAGTTGGACGAAGCCGAACTACCCCTGACCAGCCTTCAATATGGCGGCTGCTTCTGCAAGGAGTGTATGCGCCTGTTCCGCGAGTATTTGCAGGCGATGCCCGCCGACCAGCGCCCCGCCGAGATCGACGGCGTTGACCTGAACCGCTTTCATTACGGCGAGTGGCTGCGCGAGCACGGCTACGACTTCCAGCAGAATCGCGAAGACTCGCCGCTGTTCTGGGATTACATTCGCTTCCAGCGGGGGGCGATTACGCAGTATTTCGGAGAGTTAGCCGACTACGCCCGCGCCTATGCCGCGTCGAAGGGGCGAACGGTGCTGGTATCCGGCAACTTTTTCAACCTGTTCGACCAGTATCACTCGCTGGAACCCTACGTCGATCTGGTCATCACGGAGATGCGGAACACGCGCTACCGCCAGCCCGCGTGGTATCGCTACGTGGCGGGCTTCGTCGGCGCGAAACCCGTGGTCGTGGTCGAAAACCCCTACGGCGGCGTCGTGCCGGAACTGATCAACAAGCTCAAGGTCGGGCAGGGGTATGACCGTTTCCGCATGTCGCTGTACGAAGCGGCGGCGCTGGGCGCGAACATGAGCGTGCCCTATGGCTCGTGGATGGGCAGCGTGATCGAAGATGCCTTCTACGCGCCGCACGAACTGTGCGTCGAAATTCAGTCCTTCCTCGCCGACCACGTCTTCCTTTACAGTCACAAGACCTACTCGGATACGGCGGTTGTCTACAGCGTCGAAAGCAACTTCCAACTGGTTTCCCGGCGCGATATGTTTGCCGATAACCGCACCAACGTGTCGGGCAGCGGGGAAGTTCCCTTTTATCAGGTCTGCGAAACCCTGTCCGACGCCGCCCAGCCTTATGACGTCGTGTTCTTCCCCGATGGCAAGCTGCGCGCCGACACGCTCACGGTTGACGAGCTGCGGCAGTACCAGTCGCTCATCCTGCCGGACTGCCGCTATCTAACCGCAGACCAGTTCCGGCTGCTGTCCGCGTTTCTGGAGCGGGGCGGGCACCTATTCGTGCTTGGCGTGCTCGGCGCAAACCTACCGGGCGATCAGCAAAAGGCATTCCTTCAGGATCCCAATATCCACATGACGACGGGCAGCTTTTCGGTAGCTCAACTCCCGCGCGGGGCGCAGGCGCGGATCGACCCCGCCGTGGACGTGGCGATTCATGTTCAGCGGGTGGCAGACGGCGCGGCGGTTCACATCATTCGCTACGATTACGACGAGGCGCAGGATCGTGTTCCCGTGCTGCCGGAGCTTTCGCTGACACTGCGCTTACCGGAGCAGTTCCGCGTAGCCGAGGCGTATCAGCCCAACGGCGAGGTCGAGGTCGCGCTGACCCATGAGGATGGCTTGCATCGCCTCCGCCTGCGTAACGTGCCGCTGTATACGATTATTCTGTTGAAACGATAGATCGTCTCGTCAGTAAATTCGACCGGACGTCGACGCCAAAACTGCGAGGCATGGGATGAAATTATTGGTATTTCGCGCCCTGTGGGGCATGACCGGAACGATTGAGCAGCAGATCCAGCAGATTGCCGACGCGGGCTACGACGGCATTGATATGTGGGTGGACTTCGCGCCACCGCCGAGTCAACTGCTCCCGCTGCTGGAAGCACGTGGGCTGACGTTGATCGCGTCGGGACCCGCCCCGCGCCGTGAGGATTTGGAGCCATTGTTTGCTCGGCTGGCAGAATATCACCCAGTAAAGATGAGCCTGCACGCCGGGCGCGACAGCATGACGCGCGACGAGGGTACGCGCTTCTTCGAGGACGCGCTACGGCTTCAGGCGCAGGTGGATGTGCCTGTGTCGTACGAGACGCACCGCGGGCGGCTCCTGTACTGCCCGTGGGACACGCTGTTTTATCTTCAAGCGTTCGACAATCTGAACCTCACCGTCGATTACAGCCATTGGGTGAATGTCTGCGAACGTTTGCCGGACGATCAGGCGGAGGCGCTCGACCTCGCCAATCGCCGCGCGCGTCATATTCACGGTCGCGTCGGCTACGAGGAAGGTCCGCAGGTGCCGGACCCGACCGCGGCGGAATTTCAGTACGCCGTCGCGTGGCACGAACGCCAGTGGCGGCGCATCTGGGAACACCGCCGCGACGCAAATGAGTCGGAGTTCACCTTCACGCCCGAATATGGTCCTCCGAGCTACCTGCATACCCTGCCGCATACCAACGTGCCGGTCGCGGACTTGTGGAATATTTGCCTGTGGGCGGCAAACCGCGCGCGTGAGCTATTCGTTTAAGCTGCGCTTTATGAGAGTATGTGACCCTGAAGGAGTTTTGTGTTGCAAAAGATACGAGTGGGCATCGTCGGCTGTGGTGAAGTGACGCAGATCATGCATCTCCACAGCCTGTATCAACTGGCGGATCGCTTTGAAGTCACCGCGCTCTGCGATGCGAGCGCGACCGTCGTGGAGACGGTAGGCGAGGATTGGAACATTGCGAAGCGCTTCACGGACGAGCGCGACCTGATCGACCAGGACGACGTCGATGCCGTTCTGGTCGCCTCGCCCAATCATTACCACGCGCAGACGACCATTCGCGCCTGTGACGCGGGAAAGCACGTCCTGGTCGAAAAGCCGATGTGCATGAACCTGCGCGAAGCCGACGAGGTGATCGCCGCGCGCAACCGGGCGGACGTCACCGTGCAGGTCGCGTACATGCGCCGCTATGCGCCCGCCTTTGTCGAAGCCTGTCAGATCGTGCGCGACATGAGCGACATCAGGCTCGCGCGCGTCCACGACGTGATCGGTCAGAACGCGCTGATTATCGCCAAAACGTCCCGCGTTGTGCGCGGCAAGGATATTCCCGCGGCGGTCATGGATGCGGGAAAGGCGCGCGAAGCGGCGCTGTTTGCCGAAGCGATTGGCGACGCGCCCGCGGGGCTGCGGCTGGCGTATGGCATCCTGTTGGGACTTGCCAGCCACGACATTTCCGCCATGCGCGAGCTTCTGGGAATGCCCAACGGCGTGCTCTACGCGGCGTACCGTCATGGCGGGTTATATATCACGTCGGCAATGGATTACGGCGATTTCGTCTGTCACGTCGAAATCGGCGTCGACTCGATTCCACGTTACGACACGTTCCTTCAGGTCTATGGCAGTCACCGCATCGTCCGCGTTCAATACAACGCGCCCTACGTTCGCAACCTGCCGACACCGCTTCGGATAACCGAAGTCGGCGAGGGCGGGCGTATCGGCGAGAGCGAGGTGAATCCCTCGTGGGGCGACAACTTCACGTTAGAGTGGGAAGCGTTCTACGACAACGTGACCCAGAAGAAAACGCCTAAAACCAGCCCGGAGGATTTCCAGCAGGATTTGGAATTGTTCCGCGATATGGTCGCCTTGATGCGGTAAACTGAAGGCTTGCCAGGCGCTGCATTCAGCGCGTATGGGACGTATCTTCCAGCGAAGCCGACGCTTCAGGATAGGTCATGACGACAAAACTCATTCTCGATACGGATATTGGCACGGACGTTGACGACGCCGTTGCGCTGGCATACCTGCTGGCGCAGCCGGAATGCGATTTGCTCGGTATTACGACCGTCACGGGAGAGCCGGTCAAACGCGCCTCGCTGGCAAGCGTGCTGTGCCGAAAAGCCGGGCGCGATATTCCCATTTATCCGGGCGCGGAGCAGCCGTTAGGCGTCGAGCAGCGGCAGCCCATCGCCCAACATGCGGCTGCGCTGCCGCGCTGGGCGCATGACACGCAGTTCCCCGAAGGGCAGGCTGTCGATTTCCTGCGGAGCACCATCCACGATAATCCGGGCGAAGTCGTCCTGGTGACGATTGGACCACTGACCAATATCGCGCAGCTTTTCCAGGCGGATGCGGAAGTCCCGGCGCTGCTCAAGGGCTTGGTGATAATGGGCGGCATTTTTACGCCGGGGAACGATAAGGCAGAGTGGAACCTCGGCGGCGACCCCCACGCGAGCGAGATTGTCTATCGGACGCCCGTGCGCCTTCACCGCTCGCTGGGGCTGGACGTGACCAATCAGGTGTTTCTGCATCCGCACGAAGCCCGCGCCTTGTTCACAGCGCCCCTTCTCGAACCGGTGCTGGATTTCGCGGAGATCTGGTTCACACAGTACACGAACCCGCCCGGCATTACGTTCCACGATCCCCTCACCGCTGCTGTAGTCTTTGACGAAACCCTGTGTACCTACGCGCGGGGAACCGTGACGATTGACATGCAGAATCAGCCAGGAAGATCGGTGTTTCAGGCGGGCACACCCGATGCGCCGCATCAGGTGGCTACCACCGTGGACGTTCGGCGTTACATGGAGCACTTCTTCGGCGTCATGAACGCGCACGCCTAACGCCCGTTTCACAGCCAACGTTTGCGGTGGAGAGTATCCACCCGCTTCCAAAAGCGGCATTTGAAGCCGAAATACAGAGGAATGCAGTAGGGGCGCACAGCCGTGCGCCCTCTTTGCTTCTACGACCAGCCGGTTCTGATTAGCTGCCCGCTTCTTCCGTCGCCTCGGCAGGCGCGCCGGGACGGGGCATCACGCCAAGCTGCTGAAGGAAGCCCAGGCGGTCAAACTCCTCCCAGTCGTCGGTAATCTGACCCTGCTCGTTGAAGCGGTGGAAGGCATTGACGGTCAGCTCGACCGGTTCGCCGGTCGCGGGAACGGTTTGGTCGGGACCAAGCGTCAGGTCGTTCTCGAACGTGCCGCGAAGCGTCACGCGGGTGGCGACGAGATTTCCCGGTCCGGTAACATCGGGTGTGAGCGGTAAACGGCGTCCCCGTTCTGCGTAGTGAAATTCTTAAGCGCGCTTAATCGACCACCTTGGTCGCGTCGAGCCACAATGCGCGCAGCTTCTGCAAGCCCAGGCGGACGCGGGTTTTCACGGTGCCCAGCGGCAAATGCAGGTGCTCAGCCATCTCCGTGTGAGTCATGCCCTGGAAAAATGCCAGCTCGAGCGCTTCGATTTGTTCGGCGGGTAAGCGCGTGAGCAAATCGCGCAAAAGCTGACCATCCGACCAGAGAAGCTCCTCGGCGCCGCTGCTCTCGGCGTGTAACTCGTCAAGAAGCTCCATGCCCCGGTGGTCAGGGCGATGGCGCTCGTATCGGAGCCGGTCAATCGCGGCGTAGCGCGTAATCGACAGCATCCACGTGACGAGTTTTCCCTTGTTGGGATCCCACGACGCCGGTTTCTGCCAGATACGCATGAACACGTCGGCGGTGATCTCTTCAGCCAGCATAGGCGACTGAAGAATACGGATCGCGAGGCTGTACACGAGGCGACCGTAGCGGTCGTAGAGTTCGGCGAGCGCGTCGGAGTCGCACGCCATGACTTGCTTTAACAGGTCAACTTCGGTCGGTGTCGAATCTGCGATCTTGTTTAGGGACAAAGCGATCATCTTTTGAAACCCTGTAACCTTGCTGCGGCGGACGAATGAAAATGTGCCTTACGATAGCGGGACGGGGTTCTTCAGCCGAACGTCGATAAGGTTTTTTGGCTCACTTGGCAATAGGCTCGGTTGCTCCTAACGTCTCGATCCGGTAGCCTTTCGGATAGGTGCGGTTGCGGTCTTGCGTGCGCGAATACGGCTTGCGGCGCGGGGGCAGCAGTCGAATGATGCGGGCGGCGAGCTTCAGCCCACCGCGCGTCAGCGGCTGAACCAGCGGCGCCGGCGCTGGATATCCGAACGTGGCGCGCAGCGGTTCGTCCAGCAGCGCGTAAATGGCTTGGCGGACGAGGGGACGCATAAGGCGTGGATACCAGCTTAGAAACACGTCGATGGTCGCGTCGGCGTGCTCCCGGGCCAGCCGCGCGAGGATCGGGCCGATCCGTTGCCTGCGGCTGCCGAGGCCGCGCCGCCGCGCCTCGCCGACGTAGCTACGCGCCACGGCGGCTCTCGAACGTCCTGGTCGCCTCCTCCGCGGTCAGCTCGCCGCGGAGCACCGGCTCGAGCCAGTCGCCGAGCAGGGGGAAGCCGGTTCCGGCGAGCCGCTCCAGCGCCGCCTCCGCGTCGTAGGGCGTCGAGACGAGCGCCACGCCGGCGCCGTCGAGCAGCGCCCAGCGCGCAGCCGGCGAGCCCTCGTAGGGCATACCGACGCTGCCGGCGTTCACGAGCAGGATGCCGCCGACCTCGCGCTCGTACTGGACGTGCGTGTGGCCGCACACGACGCTGCGCACGTCGACCCCGGCCAGCTCGCGGGCAACGTCGTCGGGCGGCGTCAGCCTCGTCAGGATCGTCGTGTCCGAGCGCGGCGTCGCGTGGCAGAAGAGGACGCCGCCGAGGCCGTCGACCTCGAGCTCGACCGTGGTCGGCCAGGCGGCGACGCGTCCGAGCCGCTCGGCGCCGAGCCGGGCGCTGCTCCAGCGCCCGGCCGTCGCCAGCGGCCCATCGCCGGGCGGGAGAACGGTCTCCCGGTCGGCGTTCCCGGCCAGGAAGCGGACGCGTCGACCGAGCGCCTCGAGCGCGTCGAGGCATTCGGCCGGCAGCGGCCCGGCGACGAGGTCGCCGCCGCAGACGATCGCCTCGACCCCTTCCAGGCGCGGGTCGGCGAGGACGGCCTCGAGGGCGGGCAGGTTGCCGTGGACGTCGTACAGCGCCGCGACGCGCATATCCGGGCGAGGCTAGTCGAAGGGAGTCCCCGCCGGCGGCGCCGCGGCGTCGCGCGAACCCCGGCGAACCCCGGTGTCAGACACCGTCCTTCGTCACGGGGTGCGATGTCGAGGAGGTGTGACGCTTGTTCCACAGGCTCGCTCGTCCATTGGAGACGAGAAGGGCTCGGCTTGATGCGGCCCGTGCGAATCGAGGCTGTGGCCAAGACGACGCACATTCGGCACGCTCCGGCTCTTGACAGAAAACGGTGTCTGACACCGGTTCGCCCCTGCACGCGAGCGCAGCCGTGCGCGGGGGCCGGCGAGGCTCAGCGTGCGGCCGCTGACGACGCCGCGGCCGCCAGCCTCGGGCCGGCGCAGACGACGTCGAGCGCCGGGCAGCCGGAGCAGGCAAGCTCGGACGGGGTCGGCACGAAGACGCCGGAGCGGACGCGCGCGATCCCCGCGGTCAGCTCCGACTCGAGCGCCTCGCGGTCCGAGGAGGCGAACGTGGCCACGACCAGCTCCTCCGGGCGCTCGAGGAACTGGTAGACGACCTCGACCGCGACGGCGCCGTCGCGGAGGCAGGCGAGCGCGTAGACGAGGCGCTGGAGACGGTACTCGGCGTCGACCACCTCGGCCGGCGTGGCCTCGCCGAGCGCGTTCGTCTTGTAGTCGAG
>CALMDI010000253.1 GCA_937864975.1 uncultured Chloroflexota bacterium
GTCACGCTGGTCGATGGGCAGGACGGCGAGGCGTATCAGGGCTGGGTGGTTCGCGGAGATCGCTACGTCTACGGATTGACGCCGTTTTACCGCAAGCACAAGCTGCCGGTGGGCGCGTTCGTCAGCGTGCGCCCCGGCGACTCGCCGGAAAAGATGGTGGTCGACTACCGCTCGCATCGCCCGCGCACCGAATGGATTCGCCTGATCGCGCCGAAGAACGGGCAGATCAGCTTCGAGAATCACAAGCGCGGCATCGGCGCGGAATATGACGATTTGATGATTCTCGGCGCGGATGATCTGGCGGCGGTGGACGCGCTGTTCACCGCGACTCAGCAGAACCGCCGCAGCTTACCCTCGCTGCTGCGCGTGCTGATCGCCGAGTTAAGCCGACTGACGCCGCAGGGGACTGTCCATGTCCAAACATTGTACAGCGCGCTCAACGTGATGCGGCGCAGCCCGCCCGGTCCGATCTTCGCGGCGCTTCAGAGCGACCCGGATTTTGAACACGTCGGCAACCATTACTGGAAGCTGACCGCCAGTTCTTAGGAGACGCTATGCAGACCTCAACTGGAAAACCCGCCATCCTGGCGAAACCCGGCGTCGATACCAAGTACCACATCGATTACAGTTGGTGGGATCGCGCCTCGGACGATCTGCGGACGTATCTTCTCAGCCATCTCCTGCCCGACCAGCGCGAGCGCCTGAGCCTGAGCGGTGAAAACCGCGTCGTCGATTACGTCGATCCCGATACCGGCGAAGTCACCCAGTTGGACGAGCTTGGGCTGGCGATCCAGACCGCGGCGCAAGACCCGAACTTCATCAATCCCCATACCTCGCTGGTCGACAGCATTTTTCGTGTTTTCCTTGCCAACGGCACCCAGCCGATGACACCGCGCGAACTGGAAGCGCAAACCGGACGTTCCGCGAGCCTGATCGTCAGGACGCTGAGCGGCGCGCGGGTGTACCGCGGCATTCGCCCGTACCAGTCCTGATTTCAAGGAGCAACTCACGAGCATGGGTCGTGTAATTAATACCGACAGCAGCGGCAAGCGCCGCAATCAATTGATGCGTACCGGGGCGGAAATTCTGCGCCGCCTGACGCAAAAGCAAGACCTGGACGACGAGGCGCGGGATATGGTCGCCTCGCTGGTGTACACCTTCCGCGAGATTGACGAAGGCATCGACACGTCGGCGGCGGCGTGGGAGAAGCGCGATTACTGGATGAAAGCCGAGGAGCTGCGGCGACGCTGGGGCTGGACGGGGCGCGCCGCCGACCAGCTTCAGGACGTGGTCGTGAACGACAAGTGGCAGCTTTTACCCCCACTGCTCGTCAAGCTGCTGCCCTACTTCAACGATATCAAGATCACCAAGCTCACCCGCGACGAGTCCGAGTGGCAGGGCAGCCATCTGCGGCTCATCAGCGAGAAACCACCCACGCGGTAGCTGTCAGCGTTCAGCAATCAGCGATCAGCAACAAGACAAGAGTTAACGCAAAGACGCAAAGGTCGCGGAGACGCAGAGAAATTTACCCTTTGCGCCCTTGCGTTGACTCTTTTGTCTTTTGTTCTAAAGCACGGTTTCGAGGAACTCGCCCACGACGCGGTTGAATTCGTCCGGCTTTTCCATATTCGGCAAGTGCGCCGCGCCGTGAATTACCGCTTCGCGCGCGCCAGGAATTGCCGATGCCATGACGTCCGCTGCCGCCAGGACATGCTCCCGGTCGAGATCGGTCACGACGACCAGCGTCGGCGTTGAAATCTCGTTCAAGCGACCCGCGGCGGGCGGATCCAGCATCTGATCGTCGTTGTCGGGCTGCGCGGCTTCGGTTTGCAGGGCGATCAAATTCATCTCGCGCACCCGGTCGCGAATCGCCGGATCGACCTGATCGGGCGTGCGGTGCGCGCCATCGACCCAGATTTGCACCTCAAGCTCCGAGACCCGTTCCAGGTCGCCTGCGTTGAAGGCGGTTTCCAGCTCGCCCCACTGAGACGGGGGCGACTCGCCCTCATATTTGAAGCCGCGCGGCGTTGAGCAGACAGTGACGAGCGCTGCGACCCGGTCGGGATTTTCGAGCGCGAAGTCCAGCGCAATCGTGCCGCCGCGCGAACAGCCGATCAACGCGGCGCGGTCGATGCCAAGCGCGTCCATCAAGCCGAGCAGGTCGCGGCGGTGCGAATAGGGTG
>CALMDI010000254.1 GCA_937864975.1 uncultured Chloroflexota bacterium
GGTCCGGTCGTGAAAAGCTCGACGTAGTTTTGAAGTGTCGGCTCGAACGGGAACCAGTGTTTATAGGGCGTGGCGTACAGCTCAAGCCGCGGCGAGATGCTGGAAACAATCACCCAGTAGATCGGCGCGAGCGCCCAGAACAGCACGATGGCGCAGGCGAGGTAGATCATTGCCAGCCGCAGCGGTTTTGCCTGCCGCGCGCTCAGCCACGTTCCGGTGCGGGCGGGCGCGGCGGCTGGTATCGGTGTCTTCAGCACGTCGGTCTTGGTCGTCAGGTTCATGACCGGTAAGCCTCCTGACGATACAGGCGTCGGACGAAGATCACGCCGACCACCAGCGAGATGAGAAGGACTAAGTAAGAGAGCGCCGAGCCGAGACCGACGCGCAGATCGCGGAAGACAAGCTCGTAATTATAGATCATGAGCGTCTTGGTGAAGGGGTTGATGTCCCCGCCCGCCGCGCCGCCCGCTGTGACTGTCCACACCACGTCGAAAATCTGAAATGCGGCGATGAACTCTACGATCAGGGCGATGGTGAACGACGGCAGCAGCAGCGGGAGGGTAAGATGGCGGAACCGCGCCAGCACGCCCGCGCCATCCACCTTCGCGGAATCGTAAAGGTCAGGCGAGATCGATTGAAGCCCCGCCAGCAAAATAATCATCGGGAAGGCGAAGCGCGTCCAGACCTGCACGATGGAGACCCACACCAACTGCGAGGACGGCTCGCGCATCCAGTACTGGTATTCGCGGATCAGTCCTAACTGGTAAAGAAGCCCGTTGAGCGCGCCATAGTCGCCGTTAAGGAGCCAGCCCCACAAAAAGCCGTTGACGACCGGCGGGAGCATCCACGGCAGGATGACGAGCGTTCGGACGACGCCGCGACCGGGGAAACGCTCGTTCAGCAGCAGTGCAATCCCCAGACCGACCAGCATTTCGATGGGCAGCACCATGGCGACGACCTGAAAGCTGCGCGCCGTGACTTCCCAGAACTCGTCGTCGCCCAGT
>CALMDI010000255.1 GCA_937864975.1 uncultured Chloroflexota bacterium
GCGACATGACGCGCTTAATGAGCGCGTTTTTTCCGGCTCCGGCGGGAGCCACCAGAAGAAAGATCAAGCCAAACCCCTGCACTGGATCGGTCACGGTTCGAGTCCTCGCCCGTCAACACAATCGCGGTTTGACGCCTAAGTGTAGCGGAAGTCACGACCGAGAGCCAGAGGCGACTCGATAGTATCGGGAAAGCGCAGGGAAGAAAACGCTGTTCGCCAGCGGAAAACGCGCGTGGTATAGTCCGGCGCGCTTGAGCGGAAGGAACCAACAGATGACAGCAATTATTATCGACGGCGTGCCGATTGCCGAGCGGCTGCGCGCCGAGATTGCCGCCGACGCGGCACGTTTCAAAGACGCCTATGGGTATTCGCCAGGACTTGGGGTTGTGCTGGTGGGCGACGACCCGGCGTCCGCCCAGTATGTGCGGATGAAGCGGCGGGCGTGCGAGCAGGCGGGGATTGCCTCCATCGCGCAACTGCTCCCGGCGACGAGCGCTCAGGACGACGTTGAAGCTGCCGTCGAGGCGCTGAACGCCGACCCGACGGTACACGGCATTCTCGTGCAGCTGCCGCTGCCGCCTCAGATCAACGAGGAGCGTGTCTTGCGGCTGGTGAGCCTGGAAAAAGATGTGGATGGATTTCATCCGATCAATCTTGGCGCGCTGGCAATGAAGGGACGCGAGCCGACGTTCACGCCCGCCACGCCGACAGGGTGTATGGTGCTGCTGCGCGAGGCAGGCGCGACCATCGAGGGCGCGAACGCGGTGGTGGTGGGGCGAAGCAACATCGTCGGGTTGCCGGTGGCGCTGATGCTGATGAAAGCCAACGCGACGGTAACAGTGTGCCACAGCCGCACGCGCGAGATCGCCAGCTATACCCGCAACGCGGATATTGTCATCGCCGCGATTGGCAAGCCTCACTTCATCAGGGGTGACTGGCTCAAACCGGGCGCGGTCGTGATCGACGTGGGCACGAACCGCGTTGACGACCCGACCGCCGAGCGCGGCTACCGGTTCGTCGGGGATGTAGACTTCGAGAGCGCGAAAGCTGTCGTCGGGGCGCTTACGAAGGTGCCCGGCGGGGTGGGTCCGCTGACGATCACGATGCTGATGAGCAACACGATGAAAGCGGCGTGGCTCATCGCGCAAAAGCTGACGATGTAGCGAATAGCGGTCAGCTTTCAGCGATCAGCTTTCAGCTAAAAGCAAATTGCAAAGGAGCTAACGCAAGGACGCAAGGAAGCAAAGACGCAAAGGGTGGAGTTGCCCCGAAAAAGTGGAGTCGAGGAAAAGACTCACTAGACTAGAAACAGGGAGGACTCCATGAAAACGAGC
>CALMDI010000256.1 GCA_937864975.1 uncultured Chloroflexota bacterium
GCGAGAACGACGCACAATCTGCACGCGGCATGGGACGACGCGATGGTGGTAGCTCGCGACGCCCGCGGAACGAGAGATCAGCATCGTCGAGCCGATCTCGCCCGCCGCCGCGGACAAGCGCCGCCGATGCTCCCCTGAGGTAACAGTTAGGGTCGTACACGCGCTACAGAGCGTCCCACGTCGACCACCTCTCGAAGCTGTACACGGCGCTAAGTCGCCTCGCTTTCACGTTTCATTTCTGTAACCTCTTGGTTCGCGCGAATCCCTCGCGTTTGTTGGAATCTCGTGTATACTATAGAACAGGCGTTCTACAGACGACAGAGCATCATGAAGCACGAACAACAACCGTTTCCACGCAATGGGGAACGCAAGCACGGCAAGAGGCTGCTCGCGCAGCTTGAGGCGCAGGGCATCCGCGCGGGCAGCGTCATCCGAAATCGCAGAACCGGCGTTTATGCGGTGGAGTTCGACGCGCCGAACGTGACCGATACGACCAGTCCGGGCACCGATCCGGCAGCGCTGTGGGCAAAACGCATTCAGGATCGCTTCGACGGCGTCGAAATCGTCGAAGCCATCGACAACGTTGCCGAGTGGCGTCCCCACCGTCCTATCCTGTTCGCCACCGTATATCTTCGCGGCGAACCCATTCCCAAAGCATCCTGATCCCTCGTGTTCGAGTTGCAGAGTAGGAGACTCCGTCATGGCGGAATTTAATCCGAAGAAACACCTGATTTTGCTCAAGGGAAAGCTGTATCTTGAGACCAAGTGGCGCATCGCCTGGTTCCGCGAGGATCACACGCGCGGCTGCATTACCAGCGAGGTCATCAGTTTTGATCCGGTCATCGTGAAGGCAACCGTCTTTGACGGCGAAGGCGCGGTGCTGGCAACCGCCCATGCCGGAGCCAAGCCGCAGGCGAACGCGGTATGGAGCGGGCGTGAAATCGAAAAGGCGGAGACTGCCGCCATCGGTCGTGCGCTGGCGCACGCGGGCTACGGCACGCAGTTTGCGGGCGAAGGCGAGCGCTATGACGACGCCCCGAACAGCCAGCGCGGGAGCGGTCGCTCCTACAACGCGCCGGAGCCGGAAGCCATCTCGCCGCGCGCCGACGGTCCGGCAGAGCGCACCGCGCCGCAGCCCGACTCGCCGCCGCGCCGGAACAACGGCGATGACCTGCGCGACAAGGAAACCGCCTCGCGCTTCATTCAGAAATGGCGCGGTCAGGCGCTGTCGGACTCCGAAGTGCTGAAGGCGCTGGGCGTCAAGAAGCTGAGCGAGTGGACGCACGGTCGCGTCGCCGCGGACGAAGCCGTGAACAGTTGGCTGGCAGGCAAGGTCACGCCGGAGTCGGCGTAAGCGAGAATCCCTCGCCTCGAATGGGCGTGGGGAACTAAACCGAAACGATCAAACGGAAGGCTGCTCGGCTACGACCGGGCAGCCTTTTCGTTGCCCTGGCGGCGCGGGCGCTCCACGTACTCGATCTCTCGAAAGTCATATTTGCCGCGAACGTGCGCGTTAAAGTACCGCCCTTTCGAGTCGGCGCTGAGCATTCCCTCGAACACGTCTTCAGGCACGTTGTAGTACTGGTAAATGCGCCCGCTCTCAAACCGGAGTTCCAGAACGCGCGCATAACCGACCGCATCGATGACTGTCGATTCAACGTCGTGCTGTTCCATCGTCATTTCCCTCGACGGCGATTTTCAATCTTCGTACCAGCGTACAATTAAAATTTGGATTACGCAACAATCTCCCGCCGTGGAAACAAAAACGGGACGAAGGCATTGCCTTTCGTCCTGTCACCTTCTGTTTAAAACGTCGTTAGTCCGCGCTCACTTCCAGCGTGTAATTCATGGGCACGGTCGTCACGGGCGCGAATGGCGAAATCGCCAGCGTAACCAGCTCGACTCCCGGTTCGAGCGGCAGAGTCCACGTCGACGCGGCGGGCGCCTGCCAGCGCGTCACCGTCGCGTCGCTGACGGTCTGCTGCACCGCCTGCACCCACACCTGCTGCGGCAGAATGTTGTCGATCCACACCCAGCCCTCGGCGTCCCAGCCACCCCCGTCGCTCTCAAAATCGCTGAAGTAGTCGATTTCGGAAATGCCGACGTCGTCCACCAGCAGTCCGGGGCGCGTCACGGCGTCGTCCGTAATACTCTGGAAGCGAACGAGCACCTCGCCGCCCGCGTAAGCGTCGAGCGATACCGTCTCGCTCACCCAACCCCCGCTGACGCCCGTGTAGCCCGCTCCATACGCGGTATTGTGGGGGTTCTCGGTAGTCGTGTTGTCCGTAGCGAGAATGTCCCAGGTGACGCCGCCGTCGTCGCTCGCCATGACGTAACCGTAATCCCAGAACTGCTCGGTGTGATACCACACGTGGTAGGAAAGCGTCGCGCTGTCCACGCCGGAGAGGTCGAACGCGCGCGTCAGCGTCGTGCTGCTCACGTCGGCTTTGTTGCTGTACCACATGCGCTGCCCGCTGTAGGCGTTCTCCTGCACCAGCGGCGCCGTCACCGGCGCGGTCACCTGGATCGTGAGCGTGTCCGCGTCGTCAAGGTTCGCCAGCGTGACGTAATCGGTCGCATACTGATTGACCGAACGATCTGCCGCGTAGGGATATTCCGTGACCGTCTCGGCTGCCGTCGCCGACAGCACGCCATCGCGGATCGAGGCGTAGCCGTAACGCCCATCGCCGACGCTCGTATTGAACAGGAAATTGGCGATGACCCAATCGGCAAAGAAGTCGTCGACGCCCGGCTCGCCCATCGCGCGCAGCACGTTGTCGACGCCCTCAAACCCGCGAATCGACGGATCGGCGCTCAACTGCTGAAGCGCGTCCAGCCCGTAGCGGTCGTAGAAATAGGTCGTGAACAGCAGCGACGCGCCATAATTCTGCGGGCGCGTGCCGGGTTCTTCCGCCCAGCTATTCAACTGCGTCCCCGGCGCGTTCAAAAAACTCAGGATTTCCCAGACCGGCGTGTCATACAGGTAAAGCTGTGTGAACTCGGAAAAGCCCTC
>CALMDI010000257.1 GCA_937864975.1 uncultured Chloroflexota bacterium
CGCGGTCAGCGTGGTCGATGACGACCGTGAGGCGGCGCGGGCGCGGGCGCGGCGTGCCGTCGCCCTTTACTTGCCTGTCATAGGACCGTATGATACAACGGGGACGCTCGACCCGAACCTGGTGGCACGGCTGAGCCAGCACGGGCATAATGGGGAATGGGATGCCGCCGCCCGCCTGATCTCCGACGATCTGCTCGAACGCTTCGCCTTCGCCGGCAACGCGGACGATCTCATCCGTCAGGCGGAAGCCCTGTTCGCGACGGGCGCGCGCCGGGTCGAATTTGGCACGCCGCACGGCTTGGCGAGCGAAACCGGAATACGCATTTTGGGCGAGCGCGTCCTGCCCGCGCTGAAAGGAGACTGACGATGGAACGACGGGATGACGTGTGGAAAAGCGCCGCGCTGAGCCGGCAGTACCTGTCGGGCGTGCGCGGCGCGATCCCGCTGGCAAGCCAGCAAATCGACGTCATGCTGCGGCTGATTCGCTCGGCGCGCCCGAACCTGACCTCGTTTCTCGACCTGGGCTGCGGCGACGGCATTCTCGGTCACGCCATCCTCGATCATTACCCCGGCGTAACGGGCGTCTTTCTCGACTTCTCCGAGCCAATGCTGGATGCTGCCAGAGCGCGCCTGGGTACGGGCGCGAATCGCCACTTTATCGCGCAGGACTACGCCACGCCCGACTGGCTCCGGCAGGTTCAGCCTTACGCGCCGTTCGACGCGGTTGTGTCCGGTTTTTCCATTCATCACCAGCCGGACGAACGCAAGCGCGCGCTCTACGCCGAAATCTTCGATCTGCTTAAGCCAGGCGGCATCTTTCTCAATCTGGAACACGTATCGTCGCCGTCGCGCTGGCTGGAACAGCACTTTGACGAGTTGATGGTGGACTCGCAGTACGACTATCATGTCCGCACGGGCGGCACGCGCCCGTGGCAGGAAGTTGCCGACGAGTTCTATTACCGCCCCGACAAAGCGGCGAATATCCTCGCGCCGCTGGAATTACAGTTGGACTGGCTGCGCGAGATCGACTACGAACACGTCGATTGCTACCTCAAGATTTTCGAGCTGGCTCTGTTTGGCGGCGTCAAACCGGCGACGTAAAACGCCTCATGTCCATGTGGACGTGACGAATAGAGAAACAAAAACCCAACTCGCACCGCGTTTTTCGGGTCGATCTAAATTGTTGAATGGTTACGCCAATACGAGTTCCAACTCGTGCGCGAGCGCACTTTCCGCTCCTCGCGCGGCGTTCCCGACGTCGCGTAGCGCCCGCACGAGCAGATTAAGGTCCGTTCTGTGGATGTCGCTGTGTCCAGATTCTTGAACGCCGCCCAGATATTAGCTTGATCGGGGTGCTCGGCTAGAAACTTGGCTTTGAAGTTTTCAATCCAAAAGCCGACGATTTGCAAGGTGTCTGGCTCGACAAGCGCGGCAATATCACCGTGCAGGTAATGCACAATATGCCGCCCGCTCGGAACAAACTTAACCATAAATGCGTCGAAAGTGTCATCGTAGCCCACTTTCACGGGAACCGACCCCGACTTCAATCCTCCGAGGGTATCCAACTTGAGTTGGTTAGTCTGCACTATCGGCTTGAGGCTGTCCATAAAATGTATTCCCCTGACTTCAACCCATGTGTCGCAAAGGCAGTTATGAGAACACCGACCGCGTCATCAAACTCAACAACGACCTTCAAGTAGGCTGTTGTACCCGTTTTCGCCCGTAATAAATGCAACGGTTTGCGTGCGCTTTGTCCCCATAGATAATGCCGTACATCGGCGCTTCTATCGCGCGTTGCACTTCCGCTTCGCAGCCTGCCATTTCCTCTTGGTGGAAGGCAAGCACGTGTTCTGTCCATTGACGCTCTGTGCATACGACCACGTAACCACGCGGGTCAGTTGTTTCAAACAGATTCGTCACGTACCCCGCGTCCCACTCGTGGTTATGTACGCACTAGGAATGTTAGCACAAATTGTACGGGGTGTGCAGAAGGCTTGTCTATCTCTCATACGTAGAACCGGGTCAGGTAGCTTTGCCCCATCCGTTGCAACTACGAAGCGCGTGACGAACAGCAAAGCAAACAGGGCGACTTCATCGGTCGCCCCGCGCATTCCATCATCCAGGTTGCTTAGATAGGGCGCGTGTAGAATTCCCAGCAGTCCGCCACGCTGACCTCGAAATAGTCGCAGTACGCGAGTGCGTCGGCTTCAACCTCGGTGCAGTACGCCAGTTCGTCGCCTTCGAGACCATCGCACAGCACCGGTTTCGGTTCCCCGACAGGCTCGTCGCCGTCGTTATTGTCGCCTTCGTCGCTGTCGCTGGCGTCGTCCACGTCGTCCGGCTGCGGGATGGGATTCACCTGCTCGCAAGCCGTCCAGGCAAACTTGAAGGCATTGCCGTGCTCGTCAACGCCGTCCAACTGAAGCTGTCCGTTGGTCAGGCGCGAGAGCGTCACCACCCCGTGGCTGCCAGGACCTTCGGCAATGACGGTGTTGACCAGGGGAAATTCCGGCGCTTCCGCCAGTTCCTGCGGCGATACGTCGAGAAGAATATCGCCCTGCGCGTTCAGCAGGCGAATCCCGTTGTTGCCCGCGTCGTTGGTTGCGGCGCCGTCGGCGCCGATACAGTAGACCACGTCGCCCCCCAGGTGATGCGCGCCGTTGATGCGCCCGTCCTCTTCCTGTGCCTGCGTCAGCATCACGCCGGAGGCAATCGCGAGCGCCGCGATGATCGCATAGAAGGCGATCCAGTGAATATTGAGGCGATAGTGTTTCACGTTCATGTCGTTCAGTCCTTTGTGCAGGCGGTTCGGATATATGCCCCTATTGAACTCGAAAGCCGCGGCGCGCTCCTCCCCTCAGCGGTGGATTTCGGTTCATGCTTTCGGGGGATAAGCGCCTCGCCACCTTTGACGGAGCGGCAGTCCGCCTGTACGGTCAGGCGAATCTCCATCGTGCAGCCGGGGCGCGAAGCGCGAGGATGATCTATGCGATCTGAGTCGTTCGCGCGGCGTGACGCTTCCCCACAGTACAAAGGGGCAATCGAGCGAGATACCTGACGCGACGGATAAAACGATTCGCGACGCCCACAAACGCCCGACCTCTTGCCTTAAGGCGGAGCGGTGTCGTTCACCGAGGCAAATTGCCCCTTGCAAAGCAAAGCACGCTATACTCTTGCCCGTTTAAGCGTCGTCTCACCGCCGTCTCAATCGGCGCTCATGAGACGCCGCTATGGTTGGCGCGTTTGACTGGACGGAGAGAGAACGCTTTATGATCGAAGTCGAGCATTTAACCAAACGCTACGGAGAATTTACCGCGCTCAAAGGGATTTCCTTTACCGCCAATCCGGGGCAGGTCACCGGGTTCCTGGGACCGAACGGCGCGGGCAAGACCACCACGATGCGCATCCTGACCGGCTTCACGCCGCCGTCCTCAGGGCGCGCGGTGGTGGCGGGCTACGACGTCTTTAACCAGAGTATGGACGTGCGTAAGCGCGTCGGCTATCTGCCGGAGAATGTGCCGCTCTACCGCGACATGACCGCGCGCGGCTTCCTCCATTACATGGGCGAGATTCGCGGCGTCAAAAATTTGCGCCAGAAGGTCGATGACGTGCTGGCGCGCGTCGCCCTGCTGGATCGCGCCGAGAGCCGCATCCGCACGCTTTCCAAGGGTATGAGGCAGCGCGTCGGACTGGCGCAGGCACTGCTGCATGATCCCGAAGTTCTCATCCTGGACGAGCCGACCATCGGTCTCGACCCGCTTCAGGTGCTTGAGCTGCGCGCGCTCGTGCGCGAGCTGGGGCGTGACCACACGCTTCTGTTCAGCACGCACATCCTCTCCGAAGTCGAGCAGGTCTGCGACCGCGTCATCATCATCGATCAGGGGCGCATCGTCGCCAGCGGCTCGCCATTTGAGCTGCGCGCGGAGCTGGAGCGGGGCGGGCGCGTGCTCGTTCGCGCCGACGCTCCGGCGGACGCGGTGGCGGCGCTGCTCGGCACGGTGCCGGGGGTCGCGCTCGCGGAAGCGGCGAACGATGGCGTCGTCGTCACGCCGGTCAGCGCCGAGGTCGATCCACGTCCCGAACTGGCGCGCGCGGTCGTTCAGCAAGGCTGGCGGTTGATTGAGTTGCGCCCGGTCGCGGTCAATCTGGAAGAAATCTTCCTGGAATTGACGCGGCAGGAACAGGCGGATATGAGCATCGCGGATGTCGCGATGGTGGATGTTGCCGAAACGGAGACAACCGAACTATGAGAGCTGTCTGGGCAGTATTTAAACGCGAGGTCTCCCTCTATTTTCGCTCGCCCATCGCCTACGCCATTGCGTTCGCTCTGCTGGTCTTCCTCGGCTTTCTCTTCAATGGCTTTGTCACCCAGTCGAACGGGCAGTTCCCGGCAGACGCCACGGCGATTCCCGGCTTGATTACCTTCCTGCTGTTCCTCATCGCGCCGCTGCTGACCATGCGTCTGCTGGCGGAAGAGACGCGCGAAGGCACGCTGGAACTGCTGATGACGCTGCCGATGAGCGAGGGCGCGTTCATTATCGGCAAGTTCCTCGCCGCGTGGTTCTACTATACGGTCCTCTTGCTGCTGACCGTCGTCTACTATTTCATTCTTCAGTGGATCGGCGTGCCCGATCAGGGGACGGCGTTCGGCGCATACCTGGGCGCGTGGCTCTACGGCGGCGCGGTGCTGGCGCTCACGATGATCTGGTCGGCGGTCACGGAAGATCAGGTCGTCGCGGCATTTCTGGGCGCGGCGACGGTGCTCGTGCTCTACATCGCGGAGAACGCCGCGCAAGCCATCGCCTCACTGCAGTTGACGTCCGACGCCATGGCGAACTTCGTCCGGGAATTGGGTCTGCAAGCCCATTTCGGCGCGACGCTGGCGCAGGGCATCATTCGCGCGGAAGACATTCTCTACTTTCTGTTTCTGATCGTCGCGGCGCTGTTTATCACCACGCGCATTGTCGAAACCCGTCGTTGGAGAGCATAACCGATGGCTGAGCAACTTCCCGACATGACTCCTGAGCATCCTGAACCAATTATTCCGCCGCAGTATCTGTTGATCCTGGCGGGCGTCGCTTTTCTCGTCGCGCTCGTCGTCGCTCTAACGCAGGCGGAATTCAGCGTCGTCGGCTACGGCGCGCTGGCGTTTGGCGTTCTGGCGCTGATCGCCTGGGCGTTGATGGCGCCCGATCAGGCGCGCGCCGCGCTGAGCGGGCGGACGGCGCGCTTCGGGGGCTTGAGCTTCCTCGTCACTATTATTCTCATCAGCGCGCTGATCGTCGTCTACATCTTTGTTCGCAATCAAAACCTGCGTGTTGATCTGACGCAGCGCGACGAGTTCTCGTTGAACGAAGCGTCCGAAGAAGCCATCTCGACCTACGGCGCCGACCCGACCGTGCCTCCAGTGAAGATTGTCGCCTTTTACAGCTCGCTTCAGGCGGGTCGGCGCGATCAGGACAGCGTGCTGTTCGAGGACTACGTTCGCAGCAGCGGCGGCAAGATCAGCTACGAGTTTATCGACCTGAATCGCAATCCAGCCGCCGCCCAGCAGTATGGCATTACGCAGGACGGGCAAATCGCCGTGGTCGCCGCTGCTGACGACGGCACGCCGGACATTGAAAACGCCGAGCTGGTCAGCTTCTTTTCGCAGGATGATCTCACCAACGCCATCCTCAAGGTATCAGCGGGGGGCGATTTCCGCGTGTACGTCATGCGCGTCGAGGGCGGAATCAGCGCGCTCCCCAACGAGCTTGGAAGCATGAGCGAGCTGGTCACCGGACTGTCCGAGCAGTTGGACTGGAATGTTCAGGACGTCTCCATCCTCGATCTGGCGCGTCCTGAAAGCGAGATCACCCTTAATGACCCGAACGCCGACGGCGAAGTCATGCTGATCGTCGGCGGCACGGAGCCGCTGGCGGAGCAGGAATTGGAAATCGTGACCAATTACCTGGACACCGGCGGGCAGGTGGTGATCTTCGCGGGCGACAGCCTGAACACCGAGGAGCAGTCGCTTGCCACCGACGAGGCGCTGTCGCAGTATCTGTTCGACAACTTCGGGCTGCGCTTCCGCAACGACGTCGTACTGGACAACGTGCAGGCGTTCCAGACGCCGCTCAACCCGGTCGCCACCGACCTCGACCCAACCCACTTCATTACGACCGCGGCGGTCGAGCCGGGTCAAACCGGTGTGATCTTCAGCCTCGCGCGCAGCATCGAAGTGGCGGACGCCGCGCCGGAGAACGTCACGGTCAGCCCGATTATTCGCTCCAGCGAGTCGGCATACGGCGAAACCGATTTCCAATCCGTGATCGAAGGTACGCCAGCGCAGAGCGACGAGGAACTCGCCGGTCCGGTGGTTCTGGGCGCGGTCGCGGAGAACGCGCAGACGGGCGCGAAGGTGATCCTGTTTGGCAGCACGTCGCTGGTGCTCGATCAGTTGACGCAGCTTCAATCGCTGGGGGTCGGCAACCTTCAGATTGCCTTCAACGCGCTCATCGACGCGACCGACTATAATGATTTCTTCCAGCGAACGACCGTCGTGAGCCAGCAGCGCCCGCAGGACACGCCCATCTTCGCCGACGCGCAGACGCTTCGCACCATCAATTTCATCACCCTCATTCTGCTGCCGTTCGGCGTGCTGGCAATCGGCATTCTGGTGTGGTGGAATAATCGTGAGCGCGAACGCGCCTCTTAAAGGAGAGGGAAAACCATGCGACTGAACCGCGGGACGATTGTACTGCTGGTCGCCAGTGTGGTGGTCATCGTCGCCGTCCTGGTGCTGACGTCGAATCAGGCGACCGCGCCGGGCGAGCCAACCCCTTCCGGCGATCAGCCTGAAACGACGCCGGTCGGTCCGGTCTTTCCGGGGGTCGAAACGACGACGCTGGTGCGCTTTGAAATTCGCGATAACACCACCGGCGAGCGCGTCGCGATGCTCCGGCAGCCGCAGGACGAAGACTGGCTGGTGGAAGACCTCGAAAATCAGGGGACAGCCGAAGATGCGTCCGTGGTGATTGAAGAAGCCACGGGGGAGCCGGTCATCGTCCAGTCGACGCAGTTCGAGACCGATCAGGTGCGTCTCACGGGCGCGCTCGAATCGTTCCTCGACCTCGAACCCCAGGAAGCCTTCGAGTCGAGCGATCTCGCGCAGTTTGGGCTGGATACGCCCGCGTATTCGGCGTACGTCGTCACCGAAGACGGCGCGGTACACCTGATGCACATCGGCGATCAGAACCCAAGCGGCACGCGCTACTACGCGGTGGTCAACCAGATCGCGCCGGGGGAAACGTCGCCGGATTTTGACCCGCTTCAACCGTCGGTTGTTCGTTCCGAGATCGAGACGAGCATCGAAAGCGCCGTGGTACCCGCCGACCTGCTTGCCGAAGCGACTGACGGCGGCAGCCTGACCAACGAGCTGTCGGTGGCGGAGATGGCGGAGACGCTTCAGGCGATGAGCACCGAAGACCCGCAGCTTCCCGCGCTCGCCGCGACCTACAGCGCCGCGCTTGAGGCGACGAACGCGGCGGCAGGCGAAGCCACCGCGCAGGCGACCGCGCCCGCGGCAGGCGATGAAGCCGCGGAAGGCACCGAGATGGTTCCCGACCTTCAGCGCGCCGAGATTGAGACCAGTCTAACGACCGACGAAGCGCCAACCGAGGAAGCCCGCGACGCGACCGCCGAAGCCACGTCGCTTGCAGAATCCACGCTTGAGCCGGTCGAAGCCCCGCGCGTTCAGCTTTCTGGGACGCAAACCATCTATCTCATCCCGGCGGATGTTGCCGACATGTTGATCGCGATGATTTCGCAGCCGCCCGTGCTGGTCGTCGAGCCGACGCCGGAACTGACCGCCGAGCCGACCGTTGCCGATATTCGCGATGTGACGCCCGAAGCCGAAGCGACGCCGGATATCGTGCCGCTCGTGCCGGACACCACCGAGGTCGCGACCGCCGAGGCGGACAGCTAGGAACGAATTCTACAAAGATCGAAAAGTCCCTTCCGAAAGCGGAGGGACTTTTCGATTCGGGGGTCTGCGTTTTGGAGTCACGACTTGGCTTACAGTTCCGTAACGCGACTCCGCGTCCTGGAACACTGTGCTATAAGAGGGTTGGGTACGTGAGGAACTGCCTTCCGGAGCGGTCGCTGTTGCCGTCTGAGGACTGATGCTATGATAGGCG